>JBGOXH010000198.1:0-5346 GCA_041479075.1 Bacteroidia bacterium
CCAACTGTCGATAGCTGGCATTATTTCTGATCAACCGGTGAACGATGTAGCAAATAAATATAAAGCACTTTCAGAACTGGTGAAATCTTTTGGTTGTACCATGTCAGCTCCTTTCATGACATTGTCGTTTATGGCATTGCTTGTGATACCAGACCTTAAAATAAGTGACAAGGGGCTGTTTGACGGACGGAGCTTCAAGCCGGTTCCGCTATATGTGGATTAAGTACCAATTAAATCAAAAAACCCCCTTGCCCTTCGGGCACTCCCCCTGAGAGGGGGAGAAATATCAAAAAACCTCTTCGGCCTTCGGGTGCTCCCCCTGAGAAAGGGAGAAATATCAAAAAACCCCTTCGCCCACCAGGTGGCAGGCGCTCCCCCTGAGAGAAGAGAAATATTCCTTCATTTAGTTGATTTTCAAATTGATGTGGTATTTTTTCCCCCTCCGGGGGGAATTAATAGGGGGACTTTTTCTTAAGAATTATTATCTTTAAACCATAGTTCCAGATTCAATGCCAGTAAATTATAAAATAATACTACCAATTCTTCCCGAAAAACCCGGAGTTTATGAATTCATCGATTACTATGGTAACATCATTTATGTCGGAAAGGCTAAAAACCTGAAGAAAAGGGTTAAATCATACTTCGCTAAAAATCAATCGGGAAAGACTTCTGTAATGCTTAAGAAAAGTGAAGAGATCAGACATATTGTAGTAAATAGCGAAACAGATGCACTTTTACTTGAGAACAACCTTATTAAAAAGCACCAACCCAGATATAATATACTTTTAAAAGACGACAAAACTTATCCCTGGATTTGCATTAAAAATGAGCCGTTTCCTAGAGTTTTCAGCACCAGAAATACAATAAAGGACGGATCTCTGTATTATGGTCCATATACATCAGGATTAATGGTGAAGACACTGCTTGAGCTTATACGGCATATTTATAAATTAAGAACCTGCACTCTGAACATTACGGAGAACAATATAGAATCAGGCAAATTCAAAGTGTGCCTTGAATATCATTTGGGAAATTGCAAAGCACCGTGCATTGGGCTTCAGAAAGAAAAAGAATATAACGAAAACATTCTACAGATTAAAAATATATTGAAAGGAAATATATCATTGGTAATGGATCGTCTTAAAGATCTTATGATAAGTTATTCCAAAGCAATGCGCTATGAAGAGGCCCAGACGATCAAAGAAAGAATTGAAATTCTGTCGAAATTTCAAAGCCGGTCCACAATTGTCAGTACAACAATAAATAATGTGGACGTATTTGCAATTGCACAGGATACTGACAATACATATATTAATTTTATTAAAGTTGTTAATGGTGCTGTTATTCAGACCTTTACACTTGACATGAAGAGCAGGGTGGATGAAGAAAAGAAATCTTTACTTGGTTTTGCAATTACAGAAATACGACAAAGATTATCAAGCGATTCTCCGGAGATTATTGTTCCATTTAAACCGGATATACTATTTGAAGGAGTAAAATATACAATTCCTTCCAGGGGCGACAAACACAAACTTCTTGAACTGGCGGAACGAAATGCAATATATTATAAGCTGGAACAAAAGAAAAAACATGAAGACAAACCGCAGAAGGACAGGACATTAAAGAATCTGGAAAAGTTGAAATCTGATCTGCATATTGCAGAAATTCCGATTCACATCGAATGTTTTGATAATTCAAATATTATGGGAAAAAGCCCTGTTGCCGCCTGTGTGGTTTTTAAAAATGGCAGACCCAGCAAGAAAGACTACAGGCATTTCAATATCAAGACAGTCACAGGTCCCGACGATTTCTCATCGATGGAAGAGATTGTTTTCAGGCGGTATAAAAGAATGATTGAAGAGAATCAAAAGATCCCGCAGCTGATAGTTATTGACGGTGGCAAAGGGCAGCTTTCATCGGCCCTTAAGAGCCTCGAAAAGCTTAATCTTCTTGAAAAAACGACAATAATAGGTATAGCGAAAAGACTCGAGAAAATCTATTTCCCCGGCGATAGTGTTCCATTGTATATTGATAAAAACTCTGTGAGTCTGAAAATAATTCAACAGTTAAGAAATGAGGCCCATCGGTTTGGGATTAATTTCCATCGCGATAAACGATCATCAGAACTTACAAAATCAGATTTGGATAGCATAAAAGGTATTGGCAGCAAAACGAAAGAAATTTTACTAAAAAAAATAGGTTCATCTGAAAAAATAAGAAACACTTCTTTTGAAGAACTGAAAAATCTGGTTGGAATGAAAAAAGCATCACTTTTGGTCAAATTCTATCAAAAGTAGTTCTGGTTTCCACGTGGAACATATATTAATAATTTCTGTTTAAACAACAGATATACAATATGATACTTACCGATATCTGCTGTTTTAACTTTGTGAGAATTGAATATTTTCATTTATCTGAACAGGAGCCGGAGAATATCTTAGTCAGAAAAGGGTATTTTTCGACCAGGAACAAGAAATATTCTAAAAACATAATATCCGATTTTTGGTTTCACCCCAGAGGTAAAATGATGTTTAGAGAATTTCTGTTTATTTGAAAGATTGCTTCGTCCTCCTTCGTCGGACTCGCAATGACAGAAAACATAAGTTAGTGTATAGGTTAAGCAGCAAGGTAGAAAAAATTAAAAGTCATTGGAGCGAAGCGAAGCAATCCTCAATCCTGACTCCATCAATTTTCTTTCAAGAGAATCAGTTCCTGCCAGATGAATACCTTTCATTCCAAAAGATTCTGCAACCCTGACATTGATTTCAATATCATCGATATAAAAACACTCTTCGGGTACAAGATTATATTTTTCCAGAAAGATTTTAAAAATTCCGGTGTCAGGTTTTGAACAACCAGCCTCAGATGAAATGATACCCCCATTAAAATATTTAAAAAAATCATATTCCTTTTTTACTTCTTTAAAAAAATCAAGAGGGAAGTTGGATAAAAAATATAGCTTAAAACCCTGTTCTTTTAACGCAGGAAGCAGTTTTATATTCATGCCAAGGGGAAATATGATTTTTGTGCGCAAATCAAAAATAGAGCAGATATTGTCCCTTTTCAGGGATGATTTAAAAGCTATCAGGTCAATTGCTTCAGAAGTGGTAATGTCACCATTATCAAGCATCGACCATTCATTACTATTAAAAATATCTTTCAGGATTATTCTTACTTCTTCAGGGTCATATCCGGATCTATTAAAGAATTCCCCTGGTTTCCAGCTTAATAAAACATTTCCCAGGTCAAAAACGATATTTTTAATCATTTCAGGGATTCTTCATGCTGGTTGGCTGACCCGTAGCTTCGAGAACATTCCACCACAATTCTCCCTCAACGTCTATTTTCTTACGTTTTGCAACAGCCATTGATATTGGAAGAAGGGTAAATTCATTATTCCAGTAGCCGATAACAAAATCGGTCTTTCCTGCAAGAGCAGCATGAACGGCATTCTGGGCCAGCAGGTTACAGAATTTACTATCGTTCGGATTGGCCGGAGCACTTCTGATTATATAGCTGGGATCGATATATTTAATTGAATAAGGAAAATTCTTGGAATCAAATTCCTCCTTTATTTTTTCTTTCAGATAAATACCGATGTCTTGGTGTTTGACATTTCCCGATTTATCTTTCTCAAGATCCTTAGATTCAAAAAGCTCCTGTCCGGCACCCTCAGCGACGACAATTACTGCATGATGCTTTTCTTCAAGGCGCTTCCGAAGTACCTTAAAAAATCCTCTGGTGCCATAAAGATCGAAAGAAATCTCAGGAACAAGAACAAAATTTGCTTCCTGGATAGCAAGAGAAGCACTTGCTGCAATGAAACCCGAATCACGGCCCATCAGCTTTACTAATGCAATTCCGTTATATGCGCCCTGTGCCTCATTGTGTGCATTTTTTATAATATCGTTAGCTATTGAAAAGGCAGTTTCAAAACCGAATGATTTCTGGATAAGATCAATATCGTTATCAATTGTTTTAGGAATTCCTGCAATTGAGATCTTCAGTTTTCGTTTTTGAATCTCCTCATGGATAGCATGAGCTCCACGAAGAGTACCATCACCGCCGATACAAAAAAGAACATTGATATTGAGGATTTCCATTGTATCGACAATTTTTGCAACATCCTGATTACCACGTGATGTTCCAAGGAATGTTCCGCCAGCACTATGAATTTCGCTCACCATCTGGGTAGTCAGTTCAATAACCGGATGATTATAATCAGAAATAAATCCCTCATATCCGTATTTAATTCCAAGAACCCTGCTTATGCCATAACGATAATAAAGCTGGTTCACAAGACTGCGAATAACATTGTTTTGTCCTGGACAGAGGCCTCCGCATGTAACGATTCCTACTTTTGTTTTTGCCGGTTCAAAGAAAATCATCTCCTTGGGTCCTGCTTTTTCAAATGAGACTGGAGTCTCGCCGTCTTTAATGCATTTATTATAATATTCAAGCGAATTGTCATATATGATTCTTTCATTATCATCGACGAATTTATATACCGGACTGTCAGCCCGCTGACTGCTTTTCAACGGGGAAACCACATTTCCTTTACCAAGTGATGCGACCAGAAAATCTTCATATTTCATCGTATGGCTTGTTGAATTAATAAAAAAATGATGTTAAAACAATAAGGTTTTAAGAGGGTTCAAATTTAGTTAATTTTTTGAATGATTGACAAATAAACAGACTGATAAGAAAATCCGGAGCTTTTTAAATCGGAAATTTAACCGGATGTTCCTTTTACTTTTAGTCTGATACGGTAAAGCCCTTTGCTTGCAGTAATAAAAAGGCTTTTCATATTTCTGTCACCAAAACAGACATTTGCAGTCCAGTTTTCAGGAACAGGAATATTACCCAGTTTTTTACCGGTCTTATCAAAAACGGTAACACCTTTTCCGGTAAGATAAAGATTCCCCGTTGAATCAATTGTCATGCCATCAGAACCCATTTCGCAGAAGAGCTTTTTATCGGAAAGCGTACCATCTGAATTTATTGAATATGACCATGTTTTATTTCCACGGATATCTGCAACAAATAACATCCTGCCATCAGGAGTTCCGACAATTCCATTGGGTTGCTGAAGATCTTCTGCAACTCTGATTATAGTTTTATGATCCGGCTTCAGATAATAGACGCATTGTTTTTCCTGCGGCATATCACTGTGATCCCACCATGTACGCTTATAAAAAGGGTCCGTAAAGTAAATGCCTCCATCCGGTGTTATCCAAAGATCATTAGGACCATTTAAAAACTTACCACCGAAGTTGCTGATAATTACTTCCACCTTTTTATCAGGAGTTATTTTCCAGAGTTCATTCTTTTCGTCGGCACACGACC
>JBGOXH010000211.1:0-5180 GCA_041479075.1 Bacteroidia bacterium
ATCTCCGACTCTGTCATTGCAGCCATGCCGATAAAAGAGCCGATTTCGATCATATCAGGAAGAATTGTATGGGAGCAACCATGAAGCTCTTTCACACCATCGATATAGACAAGGTTGGATCCGATACCCTCAATTTTTGCTCCCATTGAAACCAGCATCCGGCAAAGCTGCTGAATATAGGGTTCACAGGCAGCATTATAAATTGTTGTCCGGCCTTTAGCCAGTACGGCAGCCATAATAATATTTGCAGTTCCCGTGACGGAGGCTTCATCAAGATGCATAAAAGTACCAGTTAGTGCTGATGCTTCAACCTTAAAGAAAGGATCGGCGGAATTAAATTCAAACTTTGCTCCAAGCTTCTGGAATCCAATAAAATGCGTATCAAGACGACGACGTCCGATCTTATCTCCGCCGGGTTTGGGGATAAATGCTTTGCCGAAACGGGCAAGAAGCGGGCCTGCAACCATAACTGATCCTCTTAAGCTGATGCTCTGAGTTCTGAACTCATTCGTCTGCAGGTAATCAAGATTTATTTTGCGGGCTTCAAAGCTTATTACAGATGCAGATTCCTTCTTACTTTCGACACCCATACAGCCAAGCAGTTCGATAAGCTTGCTTACATCAGTAATATCAGGAAGGTTTCTTATTGTTACTTTTTCGGAAGTAAGAAGTACGGCACAGATAACCTGAAGAGCTTCGTTTTTAGCACCCTGTGGAGTTATTTCTCCTCTCAGAGATTTTCCGCCCTGAACAATAAAAGTTCCCATTAATGCCTGGTATATCCTTTTTTCTTAATGTATTGCTTATTCTGCTGTTTTCCATGAGGTTTTACCATTGGTTTTCTCTTGGTTTGTGGTAAAAGCTCTTTGACTTCCAGAATCTTGACTCCCTCAGTCATTTTTAGCTTTCCTCCGGACAATAATTTCATATCACCGATTATGACCTCATCAGCAACCTGACTTCGGTTCCAGGTTATATATGATTTTTTCATCTGGTTCACAATCAGTGTAGTAAGATATTCTTTTTCTGCACCGTCTTCCATTTCGGAAGCAGCATCAATCATTAATTCAATTAATCGCCCATAATGAAGATATCTTATATCGCCCTGACGGTAAGGCACCTGTTTTGGCTTTTCAATAAACTTAGTCGGCTCAGGTACCGGATACGGTGAATCAATATCGAGTTCAAAATTTGCAATCAGTGCCAGATGATCCCACAGCTTGTGCTTAAAATCGCCTTCATCGCGAAGCTGAGTATTCAGATTACCCATAATCTGGATTATTGTTTTGGCGGCACGGTTTCTTTCTTTCCTGTCTTCAATAGTTTTGATATAATCAACCATTTTCTGGACATTTCTGCCGTATTCCGGTAACGACATCCTTTTTCGTTGAGTATTGTAATCGTATGCCATTCTTTTATTTCTAATTACTGCAAATCTAATAATTATATGACAAATCGCGAAAGAATAATGTTTGACCAGGCTGGTTGAATTAATCCTGATATTATAAATGTTTTTTGTTTCAATCAGCTTGCTAACTTTGGATTAAAATAAAAAGAAGAAATCTGATGATCAGGCCATATCTATTTTTCTCTTTTTGCTTCTTCTCAGCTTTGGTATCAGCCCAGGTTAATTATAAACCTGATCCATCTGTAGACATTATTCATTATGAGTTTAATATAATTCTGAATGATACTACAGACATGATTGATGGGACAGCTTTGATAGATATAAATTTCAAGGAGATGGTGACATCATTTGAATTTGATTTAAAAAACATCAACTCTTTCGGTAAGGGAATGAAAATCAGTGATTTGTCATTCAATGGGTCAGGAGTAAAATGGGTCCATTCTGACAATAAGGTAAAGATTACACCTGTCATACCACCAGCAAAGGGCAGCTCTTGTGAAGTTGTCATAAAATATTCAGGTATTCCGGCTGATGGTTTGATTATTTCGAAAAATAAATTTGGCAGCCGGACATTTTTTGCTGACCACTGGCCTGACAGAGGATCGTGTTACCTTCCGGTTGTCGATCACCCCTCTGATAAGGCTACAGTGGATTTTATCATTACAGCACCGTCTCATTATGAGGTGGTTGCAAGCGGACATTTAGTAGAGTTTAGCGATCTTCCAAAAGAAATGAAGCTTAGCCATTGGAAAGAAGAAGTTCCTCTTCCTGTAAAAGTCATGACATTCGCAGCAGCTGATTTTGCAGTTCAGCTTGCAGGAATTGTAAATAATGTTCCTGTCTGGACATGGGTTTTCCCTGAGAATCGCAAGGAGGGATTTTATGATTATTCTGTTGCTGTAAAACCATTAGCGTTTTACAGCAATCTTATCGGACCTTATTCTTATGAAAAGCTTGCTGATGTGCAGTCTAAGACCATATTCGGCGGTCTGGAAAATGCCGGATGTATTTTTTATGCTGAGAATTCTGTTACTGGACTGGGCAAAGCAGAGGGTCTCATTGCACATGAAATTGCACACCAGTGGTTCGGGAATTCTGTAACTGAAGCCGATTGGCATCATATATGGCTCAGCGAAGGATTTGCGACTTATCTTACTTCAGTCTATAATGAAACGAACTCCGGAAAGGAAAAGTTTACAGAAGACATGAAATTTGCAAGAGACCGCATTATCAGATCTTTTGAAAGGTCTCCGGCTCCTGTAATAGATACAACAAATACAAACCTGATGAGGCTTTTAAATACAAATTCTTACCAGAAAGGAGCATGGGTTCTGCATATGCTAAGGTTTAAGCTTGGTGAAGATCAGTTCTGGAAAGGAATGAGGTTGTTCTACGAAAGATTCAGGAATGGGAATGCAGTTTCAGATGATTTCAGGAAGACAATGGAAGAGGTGAGCGGCAAGGATCTTAAAATTTTTTTCTATCAGTGGTTATATATAGCCGGACAACCTGATCTGAAGATTCAGACTAAAGCCGGAAAGAAAAAGGGGACATCTGATATAACAATTGTGCAATCACAGGATTATCTTTATT
This sequence comes from Bacteroidia bacterium, assembly GCA_041479075.1. GTDB lineage: Bacteria > Bacteroidota > Bacteroidia > Bacteroidales > VadinHA17 > LD21. Next base: position 3,002 of record JBGOXH010000211.1, read on the forward strand.
CTTTTAACCTGGATATCAGATTAAAGGATTCCGATGGAATAAAGACAATATCAGTTCCCGTCAGTGAAAAAACAACAAAAATAACTGTGAAAGCAAAACCTGATGCAGAACTTACGTTTGATCCGGATGTTAAGCTGTTGTTCAGGATTATTAAGGACTGAAAAACTTCAGCAGGGGAATTCAGCTGAAATCTTATAAACCAAGAAATTGAATAGCCAGGCCTGAAAGCAATATCACAAAACCGGCGATCAGATTATTATATTTTTCAATAGGTTTAAGGTTTATTCTGCTAAAACCAAGTTTAAAAACCAGTACTATTGACATCATCGTGGAAATAGTAACAACTGAAAAAAGAAGCGATACAAAGAGTGCTCCGGAGATGTTATTTTGTGAAGCGGGATACATGACAATCGGGATCAATGGTTCACAGGGTCCAAAAACGAAAATAAGGAAAAGTATCCACGGTGTCGTCTTAAATATTTCATTATCATGCACATGAGTGTGTTCTGAATGATGGTCATGCTCGTGTGAATGTTTCTCTCCACCGAGATGAAAATGCGCATGTTTGTGCTTTTTGTTTTTTACAAGATTCCTTATGCTTATAACCATATAAACAAGTCCAAAAGCAATAATAAGCCATGCAGCAATATTCCCTCGGAACGATTCGACTGCAACAAGCTTTTTTAATTCTATTCCGACCGCAATACCAATCAGTCCAAGAATCACAGAGCTCAAAACATGTCCGATACCGCACAGGAATGTAATTACCATTGTTTTTTTGAGCGACCATTTTTTGGCCTCACTCAGGACAATAAAAGGTACATAATGATCCGGTCCAAATACAGTGTGCACGAATCCAATTGAAACCGCAGTTGCTGAAAGAATAGTCAGGGAGTTAGTCATAAGGAGTGTCACAACTGAGCAAACTTAAACTTATTTATGCAATTATAGTTAAAAAATCTTGTATTAATCTATAATCAAATCGCAATGTTATTTATTTAACAGCCGGGAATTTCCTTTTAAAAGATATTCCCCGATATTGATATTTTGTTTGTAAAGCAATGACCTTGAGCCGTTTATAAATTTTTTCATCTGAGCATAATCAGCAGGATTTACAAAAAAATCGGGTCTGTTTTCAAATTCGGAACAAGGCAGGATGAAAAATCTCAGGCTGTATTTTATCAATGGTGTATAGACCCATGTCAGGTAATATCCTGCATCAGTGATAGTAACAGTATTACCATTTTTAGCTAGTTCAATTCTCACCATCGAACCGCCATCGGTTTTAGGCTTTCTTTGATTTGAAACAAAATTGCCAAGAGAAAAAACCACAGCTTTATTCCTTTCCCTGTACCATATCATTTTCTGAAGAACATGCGGATGCGACCCGATAATAAGATCGACACCCTGTGAAAAAAAGTAATCTGCCAGATCTGTCTGGCTCTGAGATGGTATGGTATCATATTCGGTTCCCCAGTGCAGGAAAAGCACGACAACATCAGGATTCAGACTCTTTGCTTTAACTATATCGCTGGTAACCAGATTTTTATCAAGCGTATTAACAATTACAGGCTCCGGCACATTGATGCCATTCGTCCCGTAGGTATAATTAAGAAGAGCAAACGATATACCGTTCTTTCTGATAATTAATGGTTGAAGATTCTCTTTTGCCTCCTGATCAATAAATGTCCCTGTATGAGGCATTCCAATGCTGTCGAGCCTGTTAATAGTACCAACGATTCCGTCCTTACCACGATCTGCTGCATGATTATTGGCTGTTACGAGATAATCAATTCCCGCATCTCTGCAGGCAACAGCAAGAGCTGCCGGTGAGCTGAACTGGGGATAACCTTTATAGGGAGGACCTCCAAGTGTAACTTCAAAATTAGCTATGGCTACATCGGCTTCCGAAATTTCGGATTTGATATAGCTAAAAACCTCATTATAATTATAGGTATGTGTTGCAGTGTTTTCTGCAGCCCAGATCTGAGTGTCGTGACCCATTATATCGCCAATAAATAGAAGTGAAAGTTTTTGTTCAGATTTGCTGGTTTCCTGACAAAATAATGATGCTGTCAGATAGATGAAAAAGATACCACCCAGTGCTTTCCTGAACATGTTTTAAATGATTTACTCATTAATATTATGGGCACAAAGATAAAATATTTATAACTTTGCC
>JBGOXH010000296.1:0-3457 GCA_041479075.1 Bacteroidia bacterium
AGCCATGTCACACTTTATCTGCCATTTTTCAAGTATCTTTTTGAACAGCAGGCGATTATATTCCTCATCATCCACAATGAGAATCTTGAGGCTTCTGATATATTCCGGTATGGCCAAAGGCAGTGAGACATCCCTTCTGATCTGTTTTTCGAGTCCTGTTCGAAGGGGCAGATGACATGTTATTGTAGTTCCATGATTTATTTTGCTCTCACATTCTATGGTTCCATGATGCAGTTCCACAAGTTTCTTTACAATTGATAATCCTAAGCCTGTACCTCCATATTTTCTTGTAGTGCTCATCTCCGCCTGGGTAAAGTCTTCGAAGATAACCTTAAGCTTATCCTCTTCTATTCCTATCCCGGTATCGGTAACTTCAATCTTTAAGTCTATATTGCCTGAAGGATCTGGTTTTCCTCCAGCCGAAAAGAATACATTGCCATTTTCGGTGAATTTGACGGAATTACCCACAAGATTTATCAGTATTTGTTTAAGACGGTAGGGATCGCCAAGCAGCACAGTGGGCATATCCGGTTGAAATGAAAACCTTAACCGGATTTTTTTCTGACCGGCCTGACGTTCAAAAATATTGTATACTTCATTAAAGATCTGTTCAATGCTGAAATGTATTTCTTCCAGGACCAGTTTCCCATTCTGTAACTTTGTAAGATCCAGAATATCATCAATCATTTTAGCCAGATGATTGGTTGATGATTTAATGATTTTAAGTGACCTGAGTATGTTTTCATCATCTGTTTCCTGAAGAAGCTGTTCGGTAAATCCGGAAATTGCAGTAACAGGTGTTCGTATTTCATGGCTTATATTAGCGAGAAAAAGTTCCTTGGCCCTGGCCAGATTCTCTGTTTCATTTTTTGACCTTTCCAGCGCAACCTGGTATGCGCGGGCATTTCTGATATATCGGATAATAATAAACAGGACCAGGAATGTAAGTAATCCCCCGGCAATAGTGAACAATAGAAGCCACCCATATGTGCGTTCTGCCAGTTGATTTGCAGCCTGACCCCTTTCTCCGACCAGTCGGGTGACCTGGTTTTCCATTCTTGTTATTATGTCATAGAACTTTTCTTTTATCCTGTTTCCCGTAGTAGCCAGCTGTGACTCACGCGTCATCAGCTTTTCCTTCGTTATCCTGTCCTGTTTTTCAATTTCCTGTATATTGGTTATTAACTGTTCCTTTTCTTCAGCGGAATATCCTCTTTTCCGGGCAAAAACCCTTTTAAGGATGCCCTTTTTTTCTTTGTTATCCGGCATCTCATTTAACCTGTCTGACAGACGTTTTAATGATTCCGTAGCATTATCCTGGTCGACAAGATAAAGGAATTCATTCCATATTACAATGTTTTCCTCTATCAGGCTGCTGATGGTGTCAGCCTGGTTCAGCATAATGGTATCGTTCACACATTCGGTGCGTAATTTGTTCACCTTTTCGTCTATACCGTAGATTACAGAATAATAACTTTTGAGATCTGAAGTATCCTTGGTTATTGTATAAAGACGAACGCTGTTATCTGCGGTTTCCAGATCGCGGGATATATCCCGTATACTGAAAAGCCTGAGCTCCGGTGTAAGTTCGATCTGGATTGAGGTAACTATGGAAGAGAGATTCCGGTAAGCCAGAAAACAGGTTGCAGACAGAAGTATGACTGCGAAGACCAACAATAAACCTATTTTAATCTGAATCGAGATCTTTTTCACTGATTTATTATAAGGATGGGTAATCAGCCAAAATTACAAATTTTATTATCATGATATTGTTCAAAACAAAGACAGCAGGGGCATCAATCAGATGGCCATCGGGGATTCGCATGGCGCAATTGATCTTGGTTTCGTTACAGGGGAAGAATTTGACAGCTGGGTCGATCCACGAAAGATGATCTTCCCCGACAGGCAAAAATTTTGATGATCCGGTAAAATACAAGTACAGGTGGTTTGGCCCATGTGAGGATTGTCCCGAATACAGGCCATGTTGCTGATTTTCGTTAATAATTCCTAACTTTGCTTTATAACCGAGTAAAATCGGAAACCGTGCAGGTTATCTGGTGATAATCCCTCTAACTGATCCTGACAATGATAAAGGCATTTGTTCAGATAGTGCTGATGTTACTAAGTCCTGTTTTGTATTCTCAGAATCTGACTCAGACTGTCAGGGGTAAAATAGTTGATTCACAAACCGAAGCACCGTTGGCCGGTGCTATTGTAATAATTAAAAATACAAATCCAGTCCTGGGTGCCAGAACAGACATTGAAGGAGATTTTAAGATTGATAAAGTTGCTGTAGGAAGACAGACAGTTGAAGTAAGCCATATCGGATATTTATCTAATTCTCTGGAAAATATTTTTATTACATCTAACAGGGAGACATATTTAAATATAAAACTTGAAGAATCAGTCACTTCATTGGACGAAGTAATTGTTACTCACCGCCTTAATAAAGAAGAATCTATAAACAAGGTTGCTACGGTTTCGGCCCGTACTTTTTCTATAGAAGAGACTGAAAGGTATTCCGGAAGTATTGGAGATCCGGCCAGGATGGCTTCAAATTTCGCCGGAATTGCAACGATTTGCGATCAGCGGAATGATATTGTAATCCGCGGGAATTCACCACTGGGTGTACTATGGAGGCTGGACGGAATTGACATACCCAATCCAAATCATTTTTCATCATTTGGTGCAAGCGGAGGGCCGATAAGTATCCTGAATAACAACCTTCTGACTAATTCAGATTTTTTCACAGGCGCTTTCCCTGCGGAATACGGGAATGCCCTGAGCGGTGTTTTTGACCTGAAAATGCGTTCAGGGAATAATCAGAAATATGAATTTGTAACACAGGTTGGAATGAATGGTTTTGAGATCGGTGCTGAAGGTCCTATAGTTAAAAACAGTTCCTCTTTTCTTATTAATTACAGATATTCAACCCTCGCAATAGTTGATGCTATGGGCTTTAAAGTAGGCATAGACGCAATCCCCTTCTTTCAGGATGCCTCATTTAAAATTTCTTCGAAGAATACCAGGTTCGGTAAATTTTCACTTATCGGGATCGGAGGTTACAGCTATGTAAATGATTTTGATTCTGAAAAAGATATTTCAACATTAAATGACGGAAAGGGAGAAGACTTTACCTTCGGCTCAGGAATGGGTTCGGTCGGATTAATTCATAAACTCCTTATCAATAACAAAATCAATATAGAAAATAATGTTTCGCTTTCATATATAATCAGTCATATTTCTGAAGATACCTTTTCCATTCAGTCTCCTGCGCCTTCAATTTACTATCGTCAGAAATCAGATGAAAAAGGAATTAGTTTTTCTTCAAATATTAGGTACAAACCGGATCCCAGGAATGTATTTCAATCCGGGATCAGCATCCAGATGCTTAATTTTCAATTTATCGATAGTGTAAAATCCGGGAATGATTTTACTGTAAACCTGGACCGGAAAG
>JBGOXH010000301.1:0-3339 GCA_041479075.1 Bacteroidia bacterium
AGAATTTCATTAAAGCAGAAAATCTTGCAGGAACTTTGTCCGGTTCATTGTCACTATTGATTCCAATGGATTCTCTGATGAAACCTGAAATAAAATTTATATCAGGCGAAGGAAATTATCTTATTTCCAACGGCGCTCTTATTAATTTTGAACCGGTTAAAGAACTCTCATCATTTATTAAAATATCAGAGCTTGAGAATATAAGCTTTGAAAGACTCGAAAATGATTTCTTTATAAAAAACAATTCTTTGTATATTCCGCAGATGGACGTCAAATCTTCAGCTGCCGATCTGTCTGTCAATGGCAAGCACAGCTTCGATAACAATTATGAATATCATGTTAAAATATTGTTGTCCGAAATGCTGAGTAAAAAAATTAAGAAGCCAAAGCCAAATACGACTGAATTCGGAGCAGTGCGGGACGATGGTCTGGGACGTACATCTCTTCTGCTTAAAATCGAAAATAAAGGAGAAGATATAAAAGTCGGTTATGATATAAAGGCTGCCGGGAATCAAATAAAAAATGAGATTAAATCCGAAAAACAAACTCTGAAAACTATTCTCAACGAAGAATATGGCTGGTTTAAAAACGATTCAACTGTCAATAAGACCAAACCTGACAGCTCACACCGGTTTAAAATAACATGGGAGGAAACGGATTCGGTAAAAGTTGAAGATGAACTTCCAGCAGAGAAAAAAGAAAGTGGAATTAAGAACTTATTTAAGAAAAAATAATTAATTTAAATGCCTAAAAACCATTATGTTGAATAATTACCGGCATAAGACACCATGGATGCTGTTTTTCTTCCTGTTCGCAATTCTGATTGGGTTTGGATCTCTTATTTATACCCGTTATCTTGTCGGTATTCTTAAAGTCGAAGAGAGGAAAAAAGTTGAACTCTGGGCGGAAGCTGAATTACTTATTATTTCTGCTGATTCCAGCCAGAATATCGGATTCCCTTCATCAATTATCGAAAACAACAGTACGGTTCCGGTAATTCTTACTGATGAATCGGACAGAATAATCGCTGTTAAAAATTTTGATGAATTACGTATCCGCGATTCAGCTTATATTTTATCGCAATTCGAAAAGATCAAAAAAAGGACTAATCCTATTGTGATTGATCTTGGAAATAATCATAAAAACCTTATCTATTATAAAGACAGTACCATACTTACTCAGCTGATCTATTACCCTTATGTTCAGTTGGGGATAATTATGCTTTTTATTCTTGTGGCATACCTGGCATTCAGCTCTTCGAAAAAAGCGGAAGATAATCAGGTATGGGTCAGCATGTCGAAAGAAACTGCCCACCAGCTCGGGACACCGACCTCTTCGCTTGGTGGATGGGTAGAAATATTGAATCACAAATACCCGGAGGTGAAAATTACAAGGGAGATTGCTCTTGATGTCGAACGGCTTGAAAAAATAACGGAAAGGTTTTCAAAGATTGGTGCAAAACCCACTTTAAATAATGAAAATATTACAGCAATCATTTTCCGTACAATTGATTATTTAAAAACCAGGACATCTTCGAAAATCAGGTTCAGTTATGATTTTAACGAATCCAGGACAGTTATGGTTCCGGTTAATGCCGCTCTTTTTGAATGGGTTATTGAGAATATCTCTAAGAATGCCATCGACGCAATGGAGGGAAACGGTGAAATTAATTTCCGGATTTCAGAGACGGAAAAGAATGTTTTAATTGATATTTCTGATACCGGCAAAGGCATTCCTAAACGTGCTTTTAAGAAAATATTTAATCCGGGATATACTACAAAGCAGCGAGGATGGGGATTGGGGCTTTCCCTCGCAAAAAGAATCATCGAAGAGTATCATAATGGACATATTTATGTAAGAAATTCTGAAATCGGGAAAGGATCGTGCATCAGAATAGTCATGAATAAAGATTAACACTAATCTTTATATTTGCAGCCTGTAAGTTTTTGCAATGAACAGAAAGGACTTAGAAATAATGGCTCCTGCCGGATCGTATGAATCTCTCATGGCCGCAATCCAGGGTGGTGCTGATTCTGTTTATTTCGGTGCTGAACAGCTCAATATGAGAGCCGGATCTTCAAATAATTTTACTCTCAATGACCTTAAAAATATTACTTCAATATGTAAGAAAAACGGATTGAAAAGCTATCTCACGGTTAATGTCGTGGTTTATGATAATGAGATTGAAAAGATGCAAAAGATCATTGATGCCTCTGCAGAAAGCGGGATTACAGCAATTATTGCTTCAGATCTTTCAGCAATAAAATATGCTTTTGAAAAAGGAATTGAGGTTCATCTTTCAACCCAGCTTAATATTTCAAATTTTGAAGCGTTAAAGTTTTTTTCACAATGGGCTGATGTCGTCGTACTTGCAAGGGAATTGAATCTCGGTCAGGTTAAGCATATTTTTGATAAGATCAGAGAAAACGATATCAGGGGCCCGAAAGGAGATCTTGTGAAGATTGAAATTTTTGTACATGGAGCTCTGTGCATGGCCATATCAGGCAAATGTTATCTAAGCCTTCATGAAAATAATACATCGGCCAATCGTGGTAATTGTTACCAGACCTGCCGTAAATCTTATATCGTAACGGAAAAAGAGTCGGGCTTTGAGCTCGAGCTGGATAATGAATATATAATGTCGCCCAAGGATCTGTGCACTATCGGATTTATTGACAAACTGATTAATGCCGGAGTAAGAGTTTTTAAAATTGAAGGCCGGGCCCGGTCAGCAGAATATGTAAAGGTGGTTTCCTCGTGTTACAGTGAAGCGGTACAAGCTGTCATTGATGGAACATATAACGAGCAACAGATTGATGCCTGGAAAATAAGATTATCATCAGTATTTAACAGGGGTTTCTGGGATGGATATTATCTCGGTCAGAAGCTTGGAGAATGGAATACACAATACGGATCAAACGCTACAAAAAGGAAGCTCTATCTCGGGAAAATAACCAATTATTTCACCAAACTGAATGTTGCTGAAATTAAGCTTGAAAACGGTGGTCTGAATAAAGGTGATACAATACTTATAACCGGCCCCTCAACAGGAGTTATTGAACATGCTGTGAGCGAGATCAGGGTCGATTTGAAAGAGACTGAAAAAGCGCTTAAAGGAGAGTTTTGTTCAATTAAAATTCAGGATTATTTAAGGCGTTCCGATAAGGTTTATAAATGGGTTTCATCTGATGAATGTAATGGCCTGTAATTTAGTCTGATTTCCAGGTTATTTGTCTTGAAGCTTCAAGTATTTTATTCGCATTTGCCTCAATATCATCGTTTTCCGCTTCAACATAAATTACATTCCCTGAATGTTTTTTTGTAATTCCGTATAAATAC
>JBGOXH010000246.1:0-4364 GCA_041479075.1 Bacteroidia bacterium
CAGGCTGCAAGCGACTTATTTGCCCTTAGACAATCGTAAAGATGAAGCTTGTCTAATTTTCTCACAGTCTCTTCATGAAAAGCCTTTGGATCGGGTGCTTTATGAAAATAAAGGTATCCGCCAAAAATCTCATCGGCTCCTTCACCTGAAAGAACCATTTTAACTCCCATCGATTTAATCACTCTCGCAAGAAGGTACATAGGTGTCGATGCTCTGACCGTTGTAACATCGTATGTTTCAATATGATAAATCACATCACGGATAGCATCAAGGCCCTCCTGTATTGTAAAATGTATTTCATGATGAATTGTTCCGATATGATCTGCAACTATTCTTGCAGAAGCAAGATCAGGAGAGCCTTCGAGCCCGACAGCAAATGAATGAAGCTGTGGCCACCATGCTTCGCTTTTATCCTGTGTTTCAATTCTTTTTGGCGCAAATTTCTTTGCTATTGCTGAGACTATCGAGGAATCGAGGCCGCCGGAAAGCAGCACGCCGTAAGGAACATCAGACATCAGCTGGCGATGGACTGTGGCTTCCATTGAGCTTCTCAGATCACTTATTGAAGTATTGTTGTTTTCAACTGATTCATATTGCATCCAGTCGCGCTGATACCATTTCTTCATGACCCCCTCTTTGCTGAACAGGTAATGTCCCGGCATAAACTCCTGGATTTTGTTACAAACCCCTTCAAGAGCCTTCAGCTCGGATGCCACATAGAAATTTCCATATTGATCCCAGCCTATATATAAAGGTACTATGCCGATATGATCACGGGCAATCAGGTAACAATCTTTTTCTTTATCGTAAAGGGCAAATGCAAATATGCCGTTCATCTCCTCGAGGAATGCCGGGCCCTTTTCCCTGTAAAGAGGAAGGATTACCTCGCAATCGGAATGAGTCATAAATTCATACGAATTTTCGAAGCGTTTTCTGATCTCCTGATGATTATAAATCTCGCCATTCACTGCCAGAATCAGGTTCCCATCCTTGCTGTACAGAGGCTGTTTGCCTGACTGCGGATCGACAATTGATAACCTTTCATGAGCAAGTATTGCTTTTTCACAATAAAAAATCCCGGACCAGTCTGGTCCCCGATGCCTGAGTTTTTTTGACATTTTAAGCACATTGGCCCTCAAATCCAGATGGTTCACTTTCAGATCGAATACTCCTACAATACCGCACATAATTTCTGCCTGTTAAATCATTAAATATTGCCCGAAAAAAATCTCAGATTGCAAATCTAACAAAATATTGAAATAAAACATATTATATTTAAAATATTAAGTAAATATATTATTTATATTAATAAATATAATTAGAAATGAGTTATTTATAAAATATATTAATATTCTAAAATTACTGAGATTATTAAATTTTGTTAAATAAATTTTCATTCTTCATAAAGTTGATATAGTTGGTACAATATTTAATATTTTGTTGAGTACATTTTTCTATATTGCAAAACTTAAACAAAAAAAGAATTATTATGAAGAAATATTTTTTAACAATCGCTGTTGCAGTTTTTCTATTTACTATTACCGGTAATGCTTTCAGCCAGCAGGCAGGATGGCGCGGACCGGGCAGAACAGGCATTTATAATGAAACAGGATTATTGAAAGTCTGGCCTGAAGCAGGGCCAACACTTCTGTGGGAAGCCAACGGTATCGGTATGGGCTATTCAAGTGCCACTGTGACAAATGATGCTATTTACATTACCGGCATCAACGGCAACAAGGATAAGCTGACAGCCTTTACCCAGGATGGAAAGAAGAAATGGGACGTGGAATATGGGAATATGTCAACAGTTAATAGCTCCCCTGAAAGCCGGTGCACCCCGACCTTCTCGAACGGGAAGATCTTTGTTGTCAGCGGTCAGGGTGAGCTGTCATGTGTCTCAACAGATGGTAAAATCATCTGGACTGTTGATTATTATAAGAAGTATAGTGCTTCAGTACCAAGATTTGGAATAACCGAATCACCCGTTGTTGTAGATAATAAAGTAATAGTAACACCAGGCGGAAATAAAGCAGCTATGGTGGCATTCAATGTCAATAACGGGGATGTTGTCTGGGAGACTCCGTCGTTAAATGAAGGTTCACAATATGTAAATCCCCTTCTGATTGAAGAGAGGGGAATGAAAGTAATAGTAACACTTACCACAACATATATAATAGGTGTAAATGCCGCTGATGGGAAACTTATCTGGAAATTCAACTTTGGATCTGTAAACCCTGACCAGAAAGGTGGTAAAAATTACATTCATACACCAATCTACAGAGATGGTTTCATCTTTATGGGTAATGGTTACGGACAGACTTCAGCAAAGATCAGGATATATTTTGATGGTAAGGAACCTGAGCTGGTCTGGAAGAATCCTGATATAAATCCTCATGTCGGAGGGATGGTGCTTATTGGAAATTATATCTACAGCTCTACTCATGATAATAACCAAATGGGCAGGTGGATTTGCGTCGACTGGACAACCGGAAAGACTATGTGGATAACTCTCTGGTACAATAAAGGATCGATAATTTCAGCTGAAGGCTTGCTTTATATTTATGAAGAAAAGACCGGTAATGTAGCTCTGGTAAGACCAAACAGTGAAAAGCTAGATATAATCAGTTCATTCCAAGTCACTAAAGGTAATGGGCCGTACTGGGCTCATCCTGTGATAGATAAAGGAAGGCTTTTTCTGAGACACGGAGATTATCTGGCTGTCTATTCTATAAAAGCAAAATAGATTTAATAAGCCCCCCTGCCCTCTTGCCTTGCTCCGCCGTAGCGGTTACGCGAAGGCGAAGAAGGAGGGCTAAAGAGTGTATAGAATTAAGATTTGTTGTCCAACGATACTGATAATGTTATCAGGGAAGAAAAACAGCATAATTGTATTAAGCTTAGCTATAATTATTTTTATAGCGGCTTTCTTTTGGTGGATCCTTGCCACACCTTCGTACAATGTAGTCAAGCGTGTGCCTGGTATGGATAACAGGCCTGCAATCAGACCGATATCGGATTCAATAATTATTGGAGAATTCTTTGATACACTGAATCACATCGATGAAGTAATTCCAGGCACCTGGCCAAGGTTCAGGGGTGCAGATTATGATAACATAAGCAAAGACGATACTCCTCTTGCTGAAACATGGGACACTTCGGGCCCTCCTATTGTCTGGAAGATCACCCTTGGCGAAGGATATGCAGGTCCGGCTGTAAGGAACGGCCGGGTTTATATCCTTGATTACAATGAAAAGCGAAAGGCTGATATGCTCCGGTGCTTCTCGCTTAAATCCGGTATTGAGCTTTGGAGAAGATGGTACAATGTTGAGCTTAAACGTAATCACGGATATTCAAGAACAATCCCTGCAGTTACAGATAAATATGTTGTTACCATTGGACCAAGATCTCATGTAATGTGCGTAGATCCTGTTAATGGCAACCTTCTCTGGACAATTGACCTTGAAAAAGAGTATGGCAATCCAGGTAATGTTAAAGGACGCATTACTCCCGATTTTTATGTAGGCCAGTGTCCTTTGATTGATAATAATATAGCAATTATTGCTCCCGGTGGGAAAGCCCTTATGATCGGAGTCGATTGTGCCACCGGAAAAGTAATCTGGAAAACACCAAATCCTGATTCCCTCAGGATGTCGCACACTTCAATAATCCCTATGATTATTCACGGTAAGAAAATGTACGTGTACGCAGCATTAGGTGGTGTATGTGGCGTTTCGGCTGATGGGGATGACACAGGAAAAATGTTATGGGAAACAAAAGAGTGGAGTCCTTCAATAGCGGTTGCCTCTCCTGTTTACCTTGGAAATGGCGAATTGATTGCTTTTGGCAGCTACGGAGCCGGTGCTGCAAGAATAAGAATCAATATTGATGCGTCCGGTTATACAGCTTCTTTGGTTGAGCAGCATAAAGCATCTGAAGGAATGGCAAATGAACAGCAAACCCCAATTCTGGCCGGTGATAATTTGTGGACTGTGCTTCCGGAAAATGCCGGAGCGCTTAAGAAGCAGCTTGCCTGTTTTCAAAAATCAAACCTGATAACCCCAGTGTGGTCAAGTGGAAAGGAAAACAGATTTGGCAAAGGAATGGGCCCATTCATAATGAGCGGTAACAAATTATATCTCCTTGATGACGAAGGGACACTATATCTTTTCAGGATTGAAAACACTAAAGCTATACTTGTTGCGAGCCATAAGGTATTTAATGCAATCGAAGCCTGGAGTCCAATGGCTATTGCCGGTAAATACCTGATAATTAGGGATTCACATAATATGCTCTGTTTAAATATTGGGAAAAAGGAATAAGGTCATAAATTAACGATTAGTAATTTTGAAGACAATTCAGGATAG
>JBGOXH010000283.1:0-3660 GCA_041479075.1 Bacteroidia bacterium
CATACACGAAGTAGAGAGGGGGAAAAGAAGGGGGTGAGTACATGTGATCTGGTAAGTTGATGGGAGTGCAGCCGGCAAACAATAAAAAAGGGGCTCTTCAATGAGCCCCTTATGTGATAGTGTTTACTTTTCTTTTTCCTTTTCTTTTTCCTTTTCTTTTTCCTTTTCCTTTTCTTTCTCCTTTTCTTTCTTTTTACCGACGTGGTCTTTATAACGGTTCATGAATTTATCAACTCTTCCTGCGGTATCGACAAGCTTCATCTTGCCGGTATAGAAAGGATGGGATGTATTTGATATCTCTAGCTTGATAAGCGGATATTCGTTACCATCTTCCCACTTGATATTTTCTTTTGACGGAGCAGTAGATTTGCCCAGAAAAGAATAACCGTTTGACATATCCTGAAATACAACTAACCTGTAATTTTCCGGATGTATTCCCTGTTTCATCGTTGTTTGTATTATTATTTTCTATTTCTAAAAATGCCTCTTATTAGGGACTGCAAAAGTAATGAACAATCCTGAAAATACAAAATGAATTCACAAATTATTAGGTTCTCTCAACTTCTTCCTTTTTAATTTGCTGCCTTTCAGCCATTTCATCTTTGTACCGCATGAATTTCAGCTTATCATTTATCATATATCTGTAAGTGCAATGGGTTTTCATTTTTATTCCTCCGATCGATACGTTGCTTGTCATCATTTTAGTGTTATAATCTCCAACCCATGACAATTCAAGCTCTTTTACCCAAGGTTTCTTGTGAAATACCTGATATAAGTGATAAAATATTGCAGCTTCAATTCCGGAATTTTGATGTGAGTGCATTACACCTCCGACAACACCTCTTAATCTGGTCATTTCATGAGTCTTTTTATAATAAAGGAACTTAATCATATTCCAGATGTTCAATTTTCCATTGAGATGCCGAAGAATCTGGTTAAGGTCGGGCAGCAGGACCGAGAAACCGATAGGCTTATCATTTAAATAGATAAAAATAACTGTTTCCTCGTCGATTATAGGTTTTGCTTTTATAAGCGATTCTTCAAGGATATCTGGGACAAGCGGGGTAAAATCATCTTTTAAATAGGACCATGTCGAATTATATATTTCGCATATATCATTAATATATTTGCGAGCATTTTTAAATTCAAAATGACGGAACGAGTATCCCGGTCGTTTTGAGAGCCATTCTGCAACTTTCCATACGCGATCGGGAAATTTTGTTATTTCACCTTTTTCATCCCGTACTTCCCTGTGATATGAATATTGTTCGAAGTAGTTTTTAAAGCCATACTCTTCGAAAAAATTCCTGTAATATCTCATGTTATATGGCATCCCATATCCCTGCTGCATAAAACCATCTATCAGAAGCCCCCAGTGATTGTCGTTTTCCCCGAAATTAATAGGTCCGTCCATTGCTTCAATACCATTGGAAGCAAGCCATGTTTTTGCAGTATCGAAAAGAGTAAATGCAGCTTCTCTGTCTTCAATTACCTCGAAAAAGCCCAGGCCTCCGGTTGGCTGATTATTTGCTTTTGATCTCACATTATCAATAAATGCAGCAACACGTCCGATAATCTTGTTTTTGTCATCCTTGAGAATCCATCGGATTGCTTTTCCGTGTTCAAATGAATGATTTTTTACCGGATCAAAAATGCTTTCAATTTCAGAATCGAGTGGACAAATCCAATGAGGATCATCTTTGTACAACCGTTTTGGGAAATTAATGAATTCCCTGCGGTCATTTCGAGTTAAAACTTCAATGATCTGCATGACATTAATTATCTGAAAAACAATTATATACCATTATCAAGTTAATTTGGTTTTTGCAAATATAATCAGTTTTTTTAACCTGCTGCATGTAGCCGGTAGCCTGCAGCCTAATCAATGAATATCAATAATTTTATGGTCGATAAGAATGAAAAGAATTGAAGTAAGCACGGAATAAATTAAATATATTTTAAGAGGTATGTATTCAGATGGTTTTATTTTCATCCTGAACCATACATATCCTATAAGAAAAATCTTATTTATTGAGTAAACCATAAAAGTGGCCAGGGCAACTCCGACAATGCCATATCCCCATTTAATCATCATGAGGCTCAGGGGAATATTTAAAGCAAGTTCAAGTAAAGCAGCGAAGAGAGTTATTCGTGTCTTTTTTCGTCCGACAATTATTGTTTGAGGAAATACAAGTCGTGGAATTATAAGAAGTGAATAGACAAGGAATATACCGGCGCTTTTGTGAAACTCAGGATTAAAAAGTCGCGGATAGAACCATCTTGTAAAGAGCATTATCACCATAGTAATTGGGAAAAGGAGGTGCATTAGTTTTTTAGATTTCAGCTTGATTTTTTCAAGCGATTCTTTCATCATTGAACGGGTTGAAAACTCAGGAAGCATCGCATTGCTTAACCCGTTTGCCAGTAGAAGTACAAGAGGGAACTCTTTTGCTCCATAACGAAACCATGCAAAAATTCCGGGATCGCGATAAACTGCTGAGACAATTGCTGCGTCAGTATACTGAGCTGATCCACTGATTAGTGTGGTTAAAATTAGTGGCGTTCCCAGGTAAAGATGCTCTTTCATGAATTCCCAGGATACCTTCATCTCTGCGTATCTCCTTAATAATATCAGCAGCCAGATCCATCTTACAACCGTAATAGCCAGCAATCCATAAATCGACCAGATTATATCTTTTCCAAAAATAATAGGTGCAATAATAAGAACAAGCTGGGCGATGAATGTATATATCCCATACTGAAGAATACGATATGACCTGTTGTTAAGAAGGTAGATATATTCGATCAGGCATACGGGACTACTAAGCAGAATATAGAGAAGGAGTAAGTTAATATATGGAACATTACCTGTAAAATGAAATACTGAAAAGTTATTTTTTATGGAATGCCCTAATCCGAAAAAAAGGAGGCTGAAGAAGCATAACAGAAGAAATGCGTTGAATATTTCCGGTGATTTACCGGAATGGTTCTCCCCCATTTTCCTGAAAGTTTTATTCCGATGATAAAGAGGCAGAAGGGATTGGATGATTCCTGTAACCCAGAAGAAACTTAATAATCCGGCTATAAAAAGAAACATCTCCCATGATCCGATTTCTGCTCGGCTAAGATGACTTTTGGTAAATACTATGCTGATAATCAGGAAGATAGTAAATCGCATCAGCTGATAAATCTGAAGCCCTGATATATTATCAATGAATTTAATCCGTCTCAATACTTACCTGATTTGGTTCATTTTTTATAAAACCGAACAAATATAGTAATAGAACTTAGTGGGAGAAAATAAAATCAAAATTTTGTGAATAAAAATTTTGGCGTATTTTTGCATTCCTGAAACGGTGGATGTAGTTCAGTTGGTTAGAACGTCGGATTGTGGTTCCGAAAGTCGTGGGTTCGAATCCCATCTTCCACCCAAAAAGAAAAGGCTGAAGCGAAGCGACAGCCTTTTCTTTTTGGTGGTCTCCTCCGGGGATCGCTGGAGGAGCGGAGCGACAACAGCAATCCCCGGGGAGTACATGTACTCACCCCCTCAATCCCCCTCTCTGCTTCGCCTATCCTTTATACACATCTTTCCTTTTTAAATATTCTAAAGCCATTTGGAACCCATCAGACTTATCATAGAACCTATCAGTTCCATCCTTA
>JBGOXH010000125.1:0-8118 GCA_041479075.1 Bacteroidia bacterium
AAGCAGATATTCGGCAATTGTTCAGAAGTATATTTTTTATAAAGGTCTGAAGATTTGTCGTAAGGCAGAACCTTAAGTTCCTCAGGATTAAAATACTGTGCAGAAGATGTGTAACGGTATGATATGCTGAAGATTGTGGGTAACCCTTTTTTGGCGATCCCCTCCATGTAGAGAGTACTGTGAATTGCGGAATCGGAAGCAATTGTATAGCTGCCTGCCGAGGCAGACAGCAATTCAAAACCCTGCTGGCGGTTGTGGTTTCTGTTCGGGATCGGCAACCAGCATCTGATCACTTCACCATCCGGGACAATATCTGGCATAACAGTTATCGTATACATGATTTTCATTTCAGCCGGAAGAACCGGATCTGTTTTGTTGCCGGAGAGTTTTATTACCTCCTCAGTATGCTTGAGGCGGGCGATCATATCCGGATCGGCAGCAGATTCAGGATCCTGTTTCTCCTTCTCTTCATAAAACTTCCTGAGCAGTACAAGGTTTGATGCCGCCCTGTTGAAATACTTTTTCTCACCATCGATCATCCTCCATTCAATCCACTTCTTACTGTCCCAGGTTGTCAGCATGCTGTCACTGACAGTGCCATAGTATTTTTCAACTTTTGATTTAAACTGCTCTTCAGTAAGAGAAAAATCAAGCCATATCCTTTCAGCGATCTCCAGGATGGAATCGCTCTTCCTGATAAGGTTTTCATCACCCCGGCAATACATTTTTAATGAATCCGCCATCCTGCGGGCCTGGTGGAAATATCCGGAATCTGCCTTGAATTGCAGGGCGAGGTACAGATTTTCGCAATCTGTACCGGTCTTGCAACGTGTCGTTAAGACAACGAGAATACAGATAATCAACTTGATCAGGTTCTTCATGTCAGCTAATTTTTTATAAATGTAATCAATCTTTATTCATTGAAAATCGGCAGCGAAACAATTGTTTTTTTTCATTATTGTGCATAAACTTGTTATAACCAAATCATTGAGAAAATGAAAAGATTACTTTTCCTGGCAATTTTATTAATTGCTTCAGCCTTTGATATTTTAACAGGACAAACACCTTTTAACGAAAAGATCGATAGGGGTGTGATTGCCCTGACAATTGATGGCACTCATGCTTATATCGGATGGCGGCTGCTTAAAAGCGACCCTGCTGAAGTTTCATTCAATGTCTACAGGCAGGAGGTTGGTTCAAATGATTTTCAGAAAGTCAATAAGGAGAGAATCACATCTTCCACAAATTATATTGATGAATCCGTAAAACCGGGCATGGCTTACAGGTACCGCATACGGACTTTTGTCGAAGGGAGGGAGGAAGAGACTCCAGGTGAGGCAACGGTTTTCATGCTCACCGATAACCAGCCTTTTTATTCGGTCAGGCTGAATACACAAGCCCGTTTAAAAAGACTCGGCATTGGCGACCTTGACGGAGATGGTGCATATGATTTCGTTATACAGTTCCCGGATTTCAATGTCGATCCGTATCATATGCCCGGGTACTGGCAGAGAAGCCCTGAACCATATATTCTGCATGCCTACAGCTCCAGAGGGAAGTTTTTGTGGAGCTATGATATGGGATGGGCTATCGAAACAGGCACATGGTACTCTCCCTATATGGTGTATGATGTTGACAGAGACGGACTTGCAGAAATATATGCCAAAGCGGGAGAAGGTGATCCGCGCGAGCTGGATGGCCATGTCCTCGAAGGTCCTGAATACCTGGTCAAAATCGACGGGATGACAGGGAAAATAATAGGGAAAATCAACTGGCTCTCAAAGGACGGCTTCCTGAATAATTACAATTACTGGAGCAGGAATTTCCTGACAGTCGCTTATCTGAACGGCGTTACTCCATCACTTGTAATGCAAAGGGGTACATATACTATTATCAAAACTATTGCACTTAATAAAAATCTCGAAAAAGAGTGGTACTGGGAAAGCACCGGTGAATATGAAAAGTATAAAGGACAGGGTCAGCACGGGATAATGCAGGGCGATATTGATTTTGACGGAAAAGATGAGCTTATCATCGGCACTTTTGCCCTTGACCATAATGGCAAACCAATCTGGTACACAGGACTTAAGCACAACGATGCGGGCTATCTGGCTGACATTGACCCTTCAAGGCCTGGGATGGAAATCTTTTACGGTATCGAAGCACGCTCTCCTAAAAATGGTGTTTGTCTTGTCGATGCTGCAACCGGTGAAATAATATGGGGCTTTGACGGACCTACAACTCATGTTCACAGCCAGGGAATGGTAGGAGATATTGATCCGGAATATCCGGGAATGGAATGCTACGCCGGGGAAGCCAAAGGCGGAGATCAGTATTTCCTGTATAGTGCCGGTGGTAAAAGATTATCAGACAAAACGATGGGGTCACTTACACCCAGACCTGTATGGTGGGATACTGACGATCTTAAGGAGATTGAAATAAACAATTATCTGATAAAATATAAAGGCGACACACTTTTAAAAACTGAAGGAAAAATAGTAATGGTTGCCGATTTAATCGGCGACTGGAGGGAAGAGATTGTCACCAGTCTTCCGGGCGAATTAAGAATATACTCAACAAATATCCCTGCCACTACAAGGAAGGTATGTTTGATGCAGAACAGGCAATACCGCCTTGGATTAGCAAACTCCACAATGGGATATTTCTATCCGCCGCAGATGGGTTTGGAGAAAAAACAATAAAAAAATCACACTCAATTGTTTATATCGCTGATTCAGAGGTAGTCAAAGATTCTAATTACTGACTTTTCTATTGCTTTTATTCAGGTATTATTACAAATTCACTTTTGAGGCTGCAGAATACGATTGATTCAAACTTTATTGTTGCACTGCAGGACACACGATCAGATCCCATCTCATTAAGCTGGATTTCATAATTTATGATACAGTTTTTTAAAGGATCTATAAATGACAGGTATTTGATAGTTCCCGCTTTTGCCAGATTCAGGTTTCTATTTAACTGGATCTCCAGAAGCTCTTTCAGAATCTGGATGGTACAAACCCCCGGCAGAATAGGATGTCCAGGGAAATGACCTTTGAAAATATCATGTTCCCTGTTCAGTTCTACCTGTATTGTTAATTTATTAACACTCTCTTTCTGAATTTTTTCGATAGTATAAAGCTCATTCAGAAATTTCGGTTCTGTTTTCATAAATCTTTGACAGATGAATGTTCAGTTTTAAATTGTAATGCGAAATATTGATTGAATCAATTTCTGCCCCGTCGGTACTATAAAAACGCATATTAACTTTTTTCAGAAAAGTTCCGGCCTGTATCAATTCATCAACTTTATTTGTTTTCTTATTGATGAAACAGTACCTGACTCCGTTATAATCCTTTGATTTAATGATAGTTCTACCAGAATTCTTCTCCTGCATTGTTTTTACTTTTCCGTTTTCCGGTATATTATTCAGCATGAGTCCAATATCGTTCTTCAGGGTATTTATGATTGATTTTCTGTTTAATTCATCCATGCAATAATGCAGCTTGAAATCGCCATTCCTGAAAAATTCCATGTCGAATATCTTTATTCCAACCTCTGTGATAAACAGGGTGCGATGACTGTTTCCATTCAGTGGCTTGATTAACATTAGTCCGCTGAAATGATTTGAGTAAATATCAATGTAAGATTGAAACAGGAAGCGATTTGTATCGCCCTGAAACCAGGAGAAAACGTCTTTTCTGTTGTCGGCAGCTTCAGGTACTGGTTTGAAATTGTTAAACAGGGAAAGTGAGCAGCCGCTTAACAGCAGAAGACTAAGGCTACTTAAAAATAAATTTTTCAAGAGGTATTTCTACGTTCAGTTTCTTGTTAAGGAAGTCAATTTTTGTATAATCATCACCCGGCTCGACCATTTTGAGACGAGAAACCGTCAAATCGTTTTTGTCAAAATAGATCTGCACCTCATTCAGCATTTGCTTCATTTTTTCAGCGCGCGGAACGAGTTTGACGTAATAGAGCTTGCTGTTCTCAAAATATTCTGTGGAATAATCTTTATCATTCTTCAGAATATCACCCTGAATACATCCGCTGATAAACCTGTTCATCTCCTGAAACATCTTATTTGACTGGATGTCATATTGTTTCTGGTTTTTATCATCGCGGGTATATAATTTATCATTTGTTATAATGATTAAATATTTATACGGCTCAAGGTATTCCCATCGAATGTTATTTTCTTTTTTAAAATAAAACTGACCTTTCGAAATTATCTTTTCAGATAAGACAACCAGGTTTTTCTCCTGGACAAAATTACTGGTAATTGAATTTGTTGATCCAGACATGGCAGTCAGCTTGCTCTTAAATGCCTCAATATCAGCCATTGGCCTGTAAGATTCCTGGGCTGTGATATAGCATGAAGAGAAAATAAATAACAATGTGATAATATATTTTGCTGATCTATTCATAAGCTTCAATACCTAAAAATTTATCAGGACATTCAAAGTTATAACCTTTTCCTTTTGCAAATTTGATGAATTTATCGAGAACTGCAACCATGTGATTTTTTGTATCATGAAATAGAATAATGTCACCCGGTTTCACTCTGTCTGTCAACCTCTGATAAAGTAATTCCTCGTTTTTAATAACAGTATCTTTTGAGCGAAGGCCCCATCCGATGATATAATAGTTCATTTTTTTTAACGCTTTGGCTAAGGGTGGATTTGTGACTCCATAAGGTGGCCGGAACATCTTTATATTTTTATTCAGGATTTTACCGAGAATATCATCAGTTTTTTGCAACTCTGTAAGCATCTTAACGGAGCTGAAAAGATCAAAAAAGAAATGGTGAGAATAACTATGGCTTCCAATAATATGTCCTTCCTCATCTATTATCTTAATCAAACCAGGATTTTCTTCAGCTTTATGTCCAATACAAAAAAATGCAGCTCTAATATTATGCGCTTTTAAAACATCAAGTACAGCAGGTGTGACAGTTTTATCCGGTCCGTCATCAAATGTCAGTGCAATTGTCTTATTATCCATTTTACCTTTGTATAAAACCTTGCAATAAAAGCCTGATCGAAAATCAGCCGATCCATAAGCCAGCAAACCAGCTGTTGCAAGAATAATGCCAGCATACCACCATATTCTTATATGTATGAAATAATCAAGAACCAAAATTGAAATCAGCAACAGGAGAGATGCAATAATTATTTTCTGGCATTTCAGCATGATGAAAGCAAGATCACTGAATGGTTGACATTTCTTAAATTATTATAAATCAGGATATTATTTATATCCTTTATCGGTTTTTCGTCAAGTCTCAAGACCGAGGGTACAATTTGTTCTTTAAGGATTCTGGAAGCGAGATAAAGAGCAAAAGATGATGACGTGTCATATTCACCACACAAATGTTTGTAATAAGCACATGGAATACTGTTGAACAGAGTTTTTCTTAAATGATTATAATTCTCATCATAGAACATATCTCCATTCATGCCCATTATTACCAGATCAATTTTTCCGATATCACCAACAGTTTTCCTGATTATATCTGATAATCTGTTTTCGGTTTCCGAAATGTTTTCGGATTTATAAAATGTATTAACATAGTTTAATTTTGCAATTGAATTCTCATTTTTCAGGTTGCTGAGCACAAAAAATGCTGCTCCTTCGCCGGCAAGACTGCCATTGCTCTTATAATCGAGCAGCTTTAAATTATTGAGAGGTTCTTTTTTCCAGAGGCCAAGCCTGTCTGTAATGATAAATGAATTTGTCGTCAGTTCATCGACTCCGCCTGCCAGCACATTTTTTGAATGGTTTTCCAGCAGAAACATCATACTGTCAACCAGTGCATTTTCAAATGAGAACCCGCGATGAACATAAGTATTATTATAGTTATTGCATTTCAGAATCAGGGCAATGGAAGCACCAACTGTATTATGTGTTGATTGTATGAAAGGAGTAGGGTTTAAAAGCTTTTCTTCGTTATCGTAAACCGAGATAAGAAATTTTTCAGTGTCTTCAATACAACCAAGGCCGGTGCCTGTAATGATTGCATCCGGATTTGTAACCCCAGCATCTTTAAGGCACTTCAAAGCCGAACAGACTCCCATTTTAATAATCCGGCTCATCCGCCTTGCAGCCATAGGATCGATGAACTCGTTATATTGAGGTTCAATACATTTTAAATAACGAACACCATCGTATTCCTTTAGCTCCTGTAAAAGCTTTTCATCGGTAAAGGTAACCTGAGGCGAAATTGCACTTATGCTATTTATATAAACCTCCATGTCAGCACCTTGAAAAAATTAAACTGGTGTTATTACCTCCGAATCCAAACGAATTCGACATAACATTCTGAACTGCAACATTTTCCTGAAAATGTGTGACAGGAGAAAAGTTCAGTTCTGTCATCTGTTGTTTGAAATTAAGGTTTGGATATATCCATTGATTTTTTAATGCTAAGACACAGAAAATAGCTTCAATAGCTCCAGCAGCCCCGAGAGTGTGTCCGGTATAAGATTTGGTTGAACTAAGTGGTGGTACAGCTCCCTGATATAGTCTTTCAATTGCTTTGCCTTCGGACAGGTCATTATTTTTAGTGCCTGTACCATGGGCGTTTATATAATCGATCATCTCCGGTTTAAGGCCAGCCTTTGAGATAGCTTTTTGCATTGAGAGAAAAGCTCCGTCTCCCTCCGGTGAAGAAGCAGTCTGGTGAAATGCATCGCAGGCATTTCCAAAACCTTTTATTTCACATAAGACTGTTTTCCCTACTTTCCTGACAGTGCTTTCTGACTCAAGTACCAGGAATCCTGCGCCTTCTCCAAGAGTGAGACCATTCCTTTCATTATCGAATGGTTTACATCCGTTTTTATCAAGAATCATCAGGCTGTTGAAACCATTTAAAGTGAACAGGGTCAGGGCATCGGCACCGCCAGCAATCACTCTGTCCATTATTCCGTTTTCAATCAGACGGGTTCCTGTCAAAATTGAGTTTGCTGAAGAAGAACAGGCGGTACTGATGGTTGAGACATAATCTCTTATTCCAACACTATCGGCAATTCTTTCAGTGCTCTCACCGCAATCGTGTGTGATAATATCCTTCAGCCTGCCTCTTGAGCTATCTTTCTGAAATTTTTTATAAAACTTTTCACTTCTGTCCATTCCGCCAACTGTTGTGGCTGAAATCAGGCCGGTCCTGTATTTTTTAATGTCATTTATATGTGAGTCTGTTAATGCTTGCTTTGCGGCAAAAATACCCAGTAAGGCAGTGCGGGAAAATATTCCTTTATCTGTAACTTCAAGTAAATCAGTAAGCTCATTATTAGTTGCTTTAACCTCTGCAACGGGGATTTCATCCTTATAAATTGAATCCAGCAGAGTTATCCTGCCAATGCCGCTTTTCGAGCCTTGCAATGAAAGGATAGTTTCTTTTAAATTCAGGCCGATAGCTGAAACAATACCGACACCCGTTACAAAAACTCTCTCTGACACAGCCTGATTTTATTTAGAACTAAGGTATATTTCCACGAACATGGTCAAAATGTAATAGTTAAGAGCAGCTTAGCTCTTGTTATTGGCGGTTATAAATTCGGCCATTGATTTGACAGAATAGAGAACTTTTTTCCCTTCTTCTGCTGTATTGATTTTTAAACCGTATTCCTTTTCGAGCAGCACAGTAAGTTCAAGAGCGTCAATAGAATCAAGGCCAAGTCCGTCAACGAAAAGAGGAGCCTTTTCATCTATGTTTTCCGGCTTCATCTCTGACAGATTCAACGCGACAATGATTTCTTCCTTTAGTTTTTGAATGAGCTGTTCCATATATTATTTCATTTTATTATAAATCTTTTGAATAGTGCCAGGTTCAAAATTAGCAATTCCCTCATCAGTTCGATCTGTTTTCTTAATTAAAAAAACTACTGACTCATAATCATTGCCATCAATTTCGACCCATCCGGCGATGCAACATTTAATTATCTCATTATAAAATAGTTGTTGAATATAACTGACCATGAATTGTGCATTGAATTTTTCCATGATAAAGAAGTTGCCTTCACCGAAGATCTTATGCCTGATGCTGATTTCTCCTATCGCGACATTCGGAAGCGTGTAAACAAAGACTGATGGACTTGGAAAATAATTAGATCTGTC
>JBGOXH010000254.1:0-4171 GCA_041479075.1 Bacteroidia bacterium
GAAAGATTTAACGGTAAAAAACAGTTCGACGTCAGGAAATATAATTATAAATACTTCTGGGTTGATTATCAGCAAGCAGCCAGAGCAAGATATGTTTATGATTACCAGAACAATACAGGAAAATACGAAGGGCAGATAACAAATCTTGATGGTACACGTACTGATGTAAAAGACCGTTCTTCTTTCATTAAAACAGTCATTATAAACATTTATCCTGACACTTTATGCTGGATCCGTGATTTCACTTATTCTTTCAATGACCCGATGGCAGATCTTTATTTCTGGCATCCGTCATTTGACGATTATCCTGTTGTAGGTATTTCATGGCCGCAGGCTAATGCTTTCAGCAGATGGAGAACCGATTATATGAATACTGCATTAAGAAAGAATGGAATCTCTGATGTCCAGGCATACAGGCTGCCTCTCGAAACAGAATGGGAATATGCAGCCAGGGGTGCTCTCGACCTCTCAATGTACCCATGGGGCGGTCCTTATACACGTAATTACACAGGATGCTTCCTTGCAAATTTCAAACCTCTGCGCGGAAATTATATCGATGACGGAAATGTATATACCGGAAAAGTAGGATCATACGACCCGAACGAATTCGGATTATATGACATGGCAGGAAACGTTGCTGAATGGACCTGCTGTGCATATCATCCGTCAGCATATATATTCCAGCACGATTTGCAGCCTAACTACGAATACAACGCCACACCACAGGATCCTCCTATCTTAAAACGTAAGGTTATCCGCGGTGGATCATGGAAAGATATTGCATATTTTCTTCAGACAAGCACAAGAGACTATGAATATCAGGATTCCACAAAACCTTATGTAGGATTCCGTAATGTAAGAACTTATATTGGAGCAGAATTATAATTAAAATTGAAATAACCCTAAAATTATCAGGTATATGAGTCTAGCAGAAATAGTACAAAGCAGTGGATGGAAGAATTTCATCGCCAAACTTTATGGTATAGGTGCATCAATTGTTATCATAGGTGCATTGTTTAAAATACAGCACTGGCACGGAGCAACTTTTATGCTTTGTGTTGGTCTGTGTACTGAAGCAGTTATCTTCTTCTTTTCAGCATTTGAACCTTTGCATGAAGAGATTGACTGGTCACTTGTCTATCCGGAACTTGCAGGTATTCCTGAAGAAGGAGCCGAAGAATTACCTGCCCACGGTGGTGGAAAATATCGTGGTGGAGTTGGTGGTGGCGGAGGTGCAGGTTCAGCAGCCCTTGCAAAATTTGACGAGATGCTCGAAAAAGCCGAGATCACTCCCGACCTGTTCCAGAAGCTTGGCGTCGGCATGAAAAAGCTTGGCGATTCAACAGCCAACATAAATGCGATGGGCGATATTACTGCTGCCTCAACCAAGTATATGGGAACCATCAATACGGCAAATGAATCTCTTGGCAAACTGTCTGAATCATATCAGACAACCACAAAGATTATAAATGAAACCGGATCAAATTACAAGAATATTGCTGATTCTCTGTCGGTTATAGAATCCGGAGGCAAATCATACCAGCAGCAGCTTGAGGTTCTGAACAAAAACCTTTCTGCTCTGAATACAGTCTACGAACTTCAGAAGAAAGGTGCAGACGATCATATTAAAGAATCTGACGCTCTCTTTAAAGGCTTGCAGGGTCTGATGAAAGATCTGACAGAATCTTCAGGTGACACCAAAAAATATCGCGAACAGATATCCAAACTCAACGATAACTTGTCGGCTTTGAATAATGTTTATGGAAATATGCTTGCTGCTATGAATGTAAAGTAATACAGCATTTTGTTTTACCTAACTAAACTACCTACAAAATGGCTCACGAAAAGCTATCTCCGCGGCAAAGAATGATCGGTATGATGTACCTGGTGCTTACCGCCATGCTTGCACTTAACGTACAAAAGGAAGTCGTCAAAGCATTCATGAAGGTTGACAAAGGGCTTACGAATACCGTAAACAATTATGTTCAGAAAAACAACCTCATTTATGAAGATTTTGAATCATCTTTCGCACAATTTCCAGAAAAAACAGGTCCATATAGAAATAAAGCTCTTGAAGTAAAACAACGTGCACAAGAACTGTACGATTACATCCAGGGGCTTAAGATCCAGATGATCACTGAGGCTGATGGTCCGAATGCCAAGGCAATAAACAAGGCAACAAATGAAATTGACATTGAATTAGTGGATAAGTATGATGAAAACAATATACCTTCTGAACAGCTTGTTGGTGACAATGAAGATGGTAAGGGTTATGAACTGATGGATATAATATCAAAATACAAGGATTTTCTTATTGCGGATCTGGAAGGAAAGGCTCCGGCAATAACAGAATCATTGACAAAGACTCTCAGCACCGAGGAAGGAAAAGGTGAAGATGGGCAGTTAGAGCCCTGGCCAAATGTTACATTTCAGCTTATGCCTCTTGTGGGAGCCTCTGCATTGCTTACAAAAATACAGGTAGATGTCAGAAATGCCGAAACTGAAGTTATTAACTTCCTTTTTTCACAGATTACCAAAGCTGATATTAAGGTTAACAAACTCAAAGCTGTAGTAATTCCAAAATCGACCTATGTTACAGTTGGGAGCAATTATGAAGCATCTATTTTACTTTCAGCACTGGATACTACAAGAAGACCTGTTATCAAAGTAGAAGGCACTCAAATTGACCTTGACGACCTCGGAAGAGGAATCTATATTGTTAGAGGTACAGGTACCGGGTTAAGAAAATATAATGGAGTTGTCACAATTAATACTTCTGAAGGTACAACGGATTATGCATTTGATGGAGAATATATGGTTGGAGAATCAAATGCAACTGTATCCGCCAGTGCAGTGAATATTTTGTATACCGGAATTGACAATCCTTTGGATATTTCAATACCTGGAATCAGGCCCGACAGAATTAAAGTTAAGACTAATGGTACAGGAACTGTTTCAAAAAAGAGAGTTCAGAATGCAAGAACCAAAGAGTATTTCCCGGGAGAATGGGCAATAACTCCAACTATTGAATCAGGAATTGTTGAGGTCATAGTTACTGCTGAAGATGAAAACGGGAAACCGACTTCTTATCCTCCGAAAAAATTCAGGGTAAAGAATGTTCCTACACCTGTTGCGGAGTTTGCTCTGAAAAGTAGCGGAAAAGTTTCCAAAGGTACTCTTATAGCAAATGATGAAGTATATGCAGTTCTTAAGGATTTTGAATTTGACCTTACCTATAAAGTAGCGGGATTTACTATCATGTTCCCTGGTAGTTTTGGCAATGTTCCCGTAATAAGTAATAGTTCAAAACTTACTCCTGAGCAAAAAGCTCAACTTGCTAAGATGACTAAAGGTCAAAGGTTGATTTTTGATGAAATAACAGCAAGAGGTCCAACAGGAAAAATAATTGGATTACAACCAATTATTCTTCAGATAGATTAGATAAAAATATAATTGTTGCATTATGAATAAAAGAATTATTTTGGGGATTATCATTTTGTCATTTGCCGGATTGGCCAAAAGTCAGTCATTCGGTGATATTTACCAGAAGTCTATCCCGGATGCAAAAAAGATTAATTACCCATATCTCAGGGAAGCTGATGCTGCCTGGTCAAAAAGATATTATCGCATGATTGATCTCCGAGAAAAGGCCAATTTCCCGTTGTATTATCCGACAAAACCGAATATTCAGGATGGCAGAAAAAGCTTTGTAACTATTATTCTTGATGAAATTAAAGCCGGAAATATTACTGCTTACAGTGCTTTGAGTTATGCACCAACTACTTATAATGATCTTGAGAAATATATGGGTGGGGGAGAAAAACATATTCAAAAAGCAGTTGGTGATGGAAGCACTACAAAAGATACTGTAATTAATGAGCCCAGTCAACCCGCAATGATCCAAAACCTTGTCTTATATGAAGAGTGGTATTTTGATAAAAAGCTTTCCAAACTTGATGTCAGGATTATTGCTATTGAACTCCTTTTCTTATACACTAATCCTGCAGGGGAACCCGATAAAAAAGAAGTAGGTTGGGTAAAGTTTGACGAAATCAGGGATATTCTCGCAAAATATGAGATCTTTTCTACAAAAAATGATGCTCAGAGAATTTCGTTCGATGATTTTTTCATGCAGAGAAGATTTAGCAGTTATATGTTAGGCGAATCAAAC
>JBGOXH010000086.1:0-10642 GCA_041479075.1 Bacteroidia bacterium
ATAATTGGTTTCCCGGGAGAAAATGATTCAGATTTTGAGGACACATACAGATTTCTTGAAGGGCTTCCTCTCTCCTATCTTCATGTCTTTCCATTCTCGGAACGACCCGGGACAGCAGCTGTAAATATGCTGGGAAAAATAAGCCATGAAAAAAAGGAAGATAGAAGTAAAAGACTCCTTGCACTTTCAAAATCCAAACATTTAGAATTCCTTGAATTTAATATCGGACAAACAGCTAATGTTCTGTTTGAAAAAAATCGAATTGACGGGATGATTAATGGGTACACCGGAAACTATATCAGAGTTGAATATCCATGTCAGCCTAAGCTTGCAGGACAGGTAAAAAAAGTACTGCTTTCAGGTATTTCTACGGGAGGTAAAATGAACATTAAATTAATTGATTGAACAATGGTTGACTATAAAAAAATATGTGAAAAGATTGAAATTGCAGTCCGGGAAACTGCAAAGTTCATTTTAAAAGAGTCGGACAGATTTGACATCAGCCGGACAGAAAGCAAGGGACTTCACGATTTTGTAAGTTATGTTGACAAAGGCTCAGAGGAGATCCTGGTTGAAAGATTAAGTGTTATTCTTCCAGAAGCCGGATTTATTACTGAGGAGGGAACATCCACAAAGAAAGGTCTGAAATATTGCTGGGTTATCGATCCTCTTGACGGGACAACTAATTTCTTACACGGCATCCATCCTTACTCAATCAGTATTGCACTGCTTGAAGATAATGAACCTGTTGCAGGTGTTGTTAGTGAAGTCAGTGGAAATGAGAATTTTACTTCATGGAAAAATGGTGGTGCATGGCTTAATAGCAGGCAAGTCCATGTTTCTTCAGCATCCAGGCTGTCGGATAGTCTTGTGGCAACAGGATTCCCTTACAGCAATTTCAGCCGACTTGAAAAATATATGAATTGCCTGACCCATTTTTGTAAGACCACTCATGGTATCAGGAGACTTGGATCTGCTTCCATTGATCTTGCGTATGTAGCTTGTGGCAGATTTGAGGCTTTTTACGAATATGACCTTCACCCTTGGGATGTAGCAGCAGGAATACTGCTTGTGAGGGAGGCAGGAGGCTGTGTCAGCGACTTTTCAGGCAATGAAAAGAACCTTACAGGTGATGAAATAGTTGCAGCTAATCGTCTCGTTTTTCCTGAGTTTCTGGAAAATGTAAGTAAATTTATGCACTCTTAAATTCTCGGAGGAAATGGGAGCTATCGGATTTTATCTCTTTTATTGTATTAACTGGATCGTGACACTCCTGCCACTCCGTGTTCTGTACCTTTTCTCCGGTCTCCTGTTCCCCATTTTCTATTATTTTCCCGGATATCGCCGCAAAGTGGTGGAAACAAACCTGAGAAATGCCTTTCCTGAAAAAAGTGAGAAGGAACGTACCGCGATTGAAAAGAAATTCTACCATCATTTTTGTGACCTGATCGTTGAGACCCTCAAGCTTACTCACATGAGTAATAAACAACTTATGCGACGTATGTCCTATACCGACCCGGAATTATTTGACAGGTTATATGATGAAGGTCGCGATGTTATTATTATACTTGGCCATTATGGAAACTGGGAATGGACCAATATACTACCAGCTTATACAAAACACAGAAATGTACCAATCTATAAACCTCTGCATAACAAGTATTTTGACAAGTTTATGTTTGACATGAGGTCAAGGATAGATTGCGATCTTGTTGCTATGTCAAACATTGTAAGGGAAATTATTAAGAACCGGCGGATCAACAGACGGGCATTGTATGGATTTGTATCAGATCAGACGCCACCACGGGCAGAAATAAAATTCTGGACCTCTTTTCTTAATCAGGATACACCTGTTTACCTGGGAGCTGAAAAAATTGCAGCAAAATATGATATGGCGGTTATATTCATCAATATTCAGAAAGTCAGAAGAGGATTTTATACCTTGACTCCAGAGCTCTTGTTCGAACATGCTGCCGGACTTCCTGAACATCTGATCACTGAAACCCATGTAAGAAGACTTGAGGAGATAATCAAGGAAAAACCGGAATTCTGGCTATGGAGTCATCGCAGATGGAAATATAAACGGGAACATACCGATGGTTAAAACGGCAATAGTCATATTAAACTGGAATGGGATTAAATATCTGAAAATGTTCCTTGGCAATGTAATCCGATATTCTCTGAATTCAGATACTGTTTTATATGTTGCTGATAATGGCTCAAATGACGGATCAGTTGAATGGATTACAGAAAATTTCAAGGAGGTCAGGTTAATCCGGTTTGACAGAAATCATGGTTTTGCCGAAGGCTATAATCTGGCTCTGGAACAGATTGATGCGAAGTACTATATATTGTTGAATTCTGATATTGAAGTTACTGAAGGCTGGCTGGAACCGTTGATTGGTTTTATGGATAGGAACCCTGACGTTGCTTCATGCCAGCCAAAAATCCTTTCTTATGACCAGAGAGAGTATTTTGAATATGCTGGAGCCGCAGGCGGTTTTATTGACAAGCTGGGTTACCCGTTATGCAGAGGACGTATTATCTACAAAATCGAAAAAGATAATGGTCAGTATGATTCAGAGGTCGATATTTTCTGGTCAACCGGAGCATGCATGATAGTACGTTCTGATGCCTGGAAGCAGTGTGGTGGATTTGATCCTGATTTCTTTGCTCATATGGAAGAGATTGATCTGTGCTGGCGTTTTCACAGAGCAGGATATCGTGTCTCCTTTGTACCACAGACATCAATTTATCATGTTGGTGGCGGAGCACTTCCATATAATTCACCTTTAAAAACATATCTCAATTTCCGCAACTGCCTCTTCCTGTTGTACAAAAATCTGCCGGATAAAAATTTTAAAAAAACCATGTTCACTCGTAAAATCCTTGATGGCATAGCTGCTCTCTTTTTTCTATGCAAAGGACAATTAAGCAGTGTCAGGTCGGTATTGAAAGCACACATTGATTATTATAAAAGCCTTAATCAGCTGAAGAAAAAAAGAAAAATGGTTAAAATGCTTGGAGAGAACGAGCCGACCGGATTAGTGCTGAACAAAAGTGTCGTTTTTGAGTTTTATATAAAAGGAAATAAAACTTTTCAGAGTCTTCCGACAAATTTCCGATACAGATGAAGACTTACCAGCTAATAGTTTTTTTTTCCATAGTATTCTTAATTTACTTCCTTGGAAATGCATATATCTTTTTTAAAGGTTATAATATTATTCCTGCGCCAAGGGGAAGCAAGGCACTATATACCATAATCTTTATAGTCCTTGCAGTGACGTTTATTGTCGCCAAAATTCTTGAATCACGACATTCTTCTGTTTTAACCGACGTTCTTAATATTATCGGAGGATTCTGGATGGGTTTTCTGGTCTATGCATTTCTGTTCCTGCTTCTTGCAGATATAGCTGGTCTTATTTTACGTATTCCGGGAATAATCAATAGTCAGAATATTCACGATTACAGGAAATGGACATTTCTGATTACCTCAGGTGTTGCTATTGTTTTGGTTGCTGGTGGATTTGTAAATGCAATAATACCGGTAGTCAAGAATTATAATATCTCAATTGACAAACCAGCTGGTGAAATAAAAACCCTCCGTGTTGCAGCAGTATCCGATATACATCTTGGTAGTATTATCCGGAAGAGAAGCATCAAAAAATTATCAGGTATGCTTGAAAAAATGAAACCGGACGTTGTTTTTCTGCTTGGAGATATTGTAGATGGTGAACTTGGCCCTGTTCTGAGAGACGACCTGCTGCAATATTTCTCCGGACCGCATACTCCAGATGGCCTTTATGCAATAACAGGCAATCACGAATTTATTGGGGGTGCAAAACGTACTATTCCGTATATTGAAAGCAAAGGAATCAGAGTTCTGAAAGATGAAGTTATTGTTCTGCCTGGTGGGATCCAGGTTATTGGAAGGCTTGATAGGGATTCATTCCGGTTTTTTAATAAAGAAAGAAAGTCTCTTGAAGAACTTACCAAAAACATTGATTATTCCAAGCCTGTTATTTTGCTCGATCATCAGCCGCTTAAGCTTGAAGAATCAGTGAAATATAATATTGATCTTCAGCTTTCGGGGCATACGCATAATGGACAATTCTGGCCTTTGAATTATCTTACTAGAAGAATCTACGAATTAAGTTATGGTTACATGAAAAAAAGCAATACGCAGATAATTGTTTCATCAGGTTATGGTCTCTGGGGTCCGAGAATCAGATCAGGAAGCAGGCCGGAAGTATTGCTTATTAATATTGAATTCACCGATAAAAACAAGTCTTCTGAATAGTCCTTCTAAAGCAGCTCGTAGATCTGCTCAAGCGCCATTCCTCTCGATCCTTTAATTAATATGTGATTCCCTTTAAGTGGTTTGGTTTTCAGGAATTCTTTAAGCCTGCTAACATCTCTGAATATTTTGAACCGGAATCCTGCAGAAACTTTACTGAATATCGGCCCAGTCAGAAAAACATTTCTTAAATTATTATCATTCAGAACTTTATGAATCTTTATATGTTCATCTTCGCTTTTATCTCCAAGTTCGAGCATATCGCCAAGTATGCAAATTTTATTTTCTGCTTTAATAGCGGAAAATGATTCGATAGCCATTCGCATACTTGATGGATTTGCATTATAAGAATCACAAATCAGTGTATTGTTCTTTGTTACTATTACTTGTGACCTGTTGTTTTCCGGCTCGTATTTCCTGACTGCAGCAGCAATATCTTTCATATCGACTCCAAAAAAGAGTCCTGTAGCAATAGCGGCTTTGATATTTTCAATATTATAATTCCCAAAAAGGTGTGTACGGATTTTGTATGTCTTATGTTGATAAATAGCTGTTAGTGAAAGATTCAAAGCTGATGGTTCACTTTTAATAACAAGTTTAATGCCGGTAGGATCAGAAAACGGAACCGCTCTGTTCACAAGTCTGAATATCTTTTCAGATAAAAGCTGGTCTTTGTCATTAAAAAGAGCTATGCCGTTTACTTTCCTGAGGTGTTCATAAAGTTCTATTTTAGCTTTCACGACTCCTTCAAATGATCCAAAGCCTTCAATATGGGCAGTACCAATGTTGGTAATTATCCCGTAGTCAGGTTTTGCTATCAGACAAAGTGTACGTATTTCACCAATATGATTTGCTCCCATTTCAATTATCATCAGCTCGGTTCCTTCCGGGGCAGAAAGTATTGTAAGCGGTACGCCGATCTGATTGTTCAGGTTTCCCTTTGTGGAATGAACTTTAAGTTTTTTTGACAGTATGTCAGAAAGAAGCTCTTTGGTTGTTGTTTTTCCGTTTGTCCCGGTTATTGCAAGAACGGAAGCGTTCATTTCCTTCCTGTGATGAGTTGCCAGTGCCTGGAGTTCAGAGAGGCAGTCATCGACTAGGATTGTTTTTTCAGTTTCAAAAGCAGGATCATCTATTACTGCCCATGAAGCGCCTCTGTTAATTGCTTCCTCAGCAAATTTATTACCATTATAATTATCGCCCCAGAGTGCAAAGAATATCTGGCCTTCTGAGATTGTCCGGGAATCAGTGGATATTCCTTTTGACTCCCTGAAGGTTTTGTAAAGTTGTTCTGTCTTCATTTTTCAAAAAAATGCCTCATTATGCAACCATAATGAGGCTTAGATTATTATTGTGAATACCAGCTAGTTTCCAGCAGGGCTTCCTACTCTGATCATTGCACATCTGAAGCCAATATCGTCGCGCGATTCAGTCTGATCGAGGAACCTTCTTGTTGAAGGATTCAGCCAGTAGGCTCTGTCTTTCCATGATCCACCTTTATATACTCTTGCATTATCATTAATGAGAGTTACAAAATCAACGGTTGGTTTGCCGGCTGCGTTACGACTTTGTGCATACATTTTTAATGAAGCGTCTTTATTATCATTAGTTTCATTTTTCCAATCCTCAGGATTTCCGACAACAGATTTATAATCGCCGTCCTTGTAATTTCTGTAATCGCCTTTCTGATAATTATATCTATTTGACACGTCAACAGGTTTAACAGTATCAACATAAAGTTTCCCAAGGTTGCCTTTGGTAACAACCTGGCCGTTAGCATCACGGCGAAGGTCAGTATAAACGTTTCCCCTGAAGGGGTTGAATTCATCAACATCATCAGATGTAAGCGGACGGTAAACATCCTGAACCCATTCATTTACATTACCTGCCATACAGTAAAGACCATAGTCGTTTGGCCAGTATGATTTTACTTCGGCGGTTATGCTGGCTTGGTCGTTAAGGCTTCCTGCAACTCCCATCATATCGCCTCTGCCACGTACAAAGTTAGCCATCATTTCGCCGCGGTACCTTGGTATGGAATTTCTTACATTTTTCCCATCCCATGGGTATACTCTTCTTTCATAAATCCTTTCCTGAACTGTATTGCCTGCCAGTGCATAAGCTGCAAATTCCCATTCTGCTTCAGTTGGCAGACGGTAACTTGGAAGAAGCAAGCCATCTTCAAAGTTTGTTCTTCTTTCAGTCTCATCAGGATTAAGACTCTTCCGTAATTTATTTGTTACACCATCGTACTGACGGGCGAGATAAGCTTCAGTATTATAATTATTCTGATTTGCCTGTTCAGGATCTGGACTTAGTTCTCCAAAATCAATAAGAAGCTGTTCATTGACCCTGTCACTTCTCCATGCACAATAATCATTCGCCTTTAGCCAGCTAACACCAACAACAGGGTAATTATTATATGAAGGGTGCCGGAAATAATATTGGACATAAGGATCGTTGAAACCCATAGGGCTTCTCCACACGAGAGTATCGGGAAGTGCATTCCTGTAAACTTGCGGAAATTCGGTATAAACACGCCTCAGCCAATACAGATATTCACGGTAGTCAACATTTTTAACTTCTGTTTCATCCAAATAAAATGAAGAAACAGTAACTGTTCTTGGCCTGTTATTCCAGTCAAAGAAAACATCCTGCGATATCTCCCCCATAGTAAAACGTCCGCCTTCTATGAGAACCAGGCCCGGACCTGTCTCTTGTTTGGCACCAAGAGCAACTTCAAATCCGCCATTATCAGGATTATTGTATTTCCATCCTGTTGTGGAAGAAACATTAGCATTACCTTTTTTCTTAAATAAACTGCAGGATACCAGAAAAAGCAATGCTAATAATATAAACGGTAAGGCTCTGAATCTATACATAACTCGTTTAGTTTTATGGCTTTTAATGAATCTTCAAATATAATAATTTTTATAAAAACTAATCTTTCAACCATCAAATATAACTACAATTTAGGAAAATTTATTGTTTTGACAGTTTTTCTTTTATCAACATTATTTAAACGGAGAGCAATACCTGCATGATGCAAAAGAGAAAAAGGAAGCAAATTTTCTCGTGATGCAATATTAAAACGATAATTATAAAAAACATTCAGGCTGCTTATTATTATTGAAAATCCCGTCTGAAGATCAATGTTATTCTTATTATCTGCAAGCAATATCACATTGATTGACAGAGACTTACTTTCCAGAACTGATCCTGCACCAGCAGAAAGAAATCCTTCCTGTATTTCAAGTTTTGCCAACGGACGTATTTTCAGGTTCTTACCTTTGCTCAGGTTAAAGTCAGCTGCGCCATGAATAAAGAGTCGCCTCTTCAGTTTTTGATCCGAATAACCTGAATCATCGAGATTTGGCTCAGTAAGATGAACGACAGAAATCCCACCAAAAAATTTTCCTGACATGAAAAGAAATCCGGTTGCAAGATCGAAAACCGTTCGCCCCCTGGAAGATAATGCTTCCTCCGTTGGTATAACAACCCCAGCCATCGGATCAATCTGATCCGGAAGAATTGCTCCCGAGAGATTAAATCCCCTGTGATAAAAGGAGGCAGAAAGACCTGCGCTTATAAACAGATCACGACTTGCCTTAAAGTAATAAGAATAAGAGAGGCCGCCTTTCAGATCATTAATTATTCCACCCAGATAATCATTTGAAAGATAGATTCCGGCACCTCCATGTAAAGCAGAAAAATAGCCATCATAAGATAAGCTTACTGAATGCAGGTTGTAATTATTATCCGGATAAAGATTCAAATATGACAGCTTCAGGAACCCATCTCCTTCACTCCCTGTGACCGAAGGATTATTTATCACTGTCAACTGATAATTTAAACCAGCTCCTGAATCCTGACTGTATAATTTTAAAGGCAGGAACAAGAAGACAACCAGCAACCTCGCGAGAGATCTTATCATATCAGTAATTTCTGCAATATCAACGTAGTGAAAACGTTATTATTTTAAACTTAACCTGGTAACAAAAAAACAAAATTAACTGGTAAACAAAAACACATTTCTATCTTTGTCCGGGAAGATGGTCAGATTATTTCAAATATCATCACTTTTATTTCTATTAATACAGTATAGCCTTTGTGCTCAAACAGCCAAAGATACTTATTCTTCATCATCAGTACTCTCCTCAGGTCAGTGGTTCAAAATTGCCGTTCTCAAGGATGGTATTTACCGGATCGAATATTCAAAACTTAAACAAATCGGTCTGCTGAATCCATCTAATCCCAAAATTTATGCAAACAATTTTGGCCAGCTGTCATATTATAATGACGACCCGAAACCTGACGACCTGAATGAAGTTGCATTATTTAAAGAAACAGGAATTGACGGGATTTTCAATGAGGGAGATTACCTTTATTTTTTCGGCCGGGGAACAGGCAGATGGGAATATAATAATTCCACAGGGGAATATGATTTCAAACAGCATAATTATTCTGATACAGCATTTTATTTTCTCACTTCAGGATCAACTGAGGGCAAAAAAGTGATGTATGCTGAAGAGATAACCGGGTTGCCAAACTATTATTCCTCCGAATCAGATGCTCTGTTTATTCATGAAGTTGATAACGAGAACCTGATTAAATCAGGAAGGGAATGGTACCAGACAGTTTCACAGACAAGTGGAATCACGGTTAACCCCGGATTTACTAATCTTCTTACAACAGAAAAAATCAGGTACACAATAAGGGTGCTTGCAAGAGCTCCGGTTAATACGATATTCAGGTTTTACGAAGGGACGACAATTCATCAAAGTATTCAGGTAGAGAGCGTTAATATGCTTAATTATACAGGAACTTATGCTCAGATCGCTGATTCATCCGGATCTGTTTTCCCTCTTTCGTCATCTCCTACATTCGCAGTTAAGTACTTCAATAATGGTGAAGCCAGTGCCAAAGGATGGCTGGATTTCGTGAAGCTGCAGGGAAGAAAAAGTAATTATTTTGATGGAACTGCTTCATTTTTCTCAGATGCAAGATCTGCAGGTGCCGGACGAATAACTGAATTTACAGTTAACAGTCTATCTGGTAATCCGGAAATATGGGATATAACCAATCCTATTTATCCGAAAAGAATTCATTATATCAAAACTGGCAATAACATTACCTTCAAGGCTGCCACAGATACTCTTAAATCATATATCTTTTTTGTTGATGCAGGTACTCTCTCTCCATTTATTAAAACAACTCCTTTGCCAAACCAGGATCTGCACAGCTCAGAACCTGCAGATATGATTATTGTGACACATCCTTTATTCAGAAAATATGCTGAAGAACTGGCGGATATGCATCTTGCCAGCACCGGCCTTATTTCCCTGATAGTAACACCTGAAGAGATTTATAATGAGTTTTCCGGTGGAACTGCTGACATAGCTGCAATAAGAAATTTTATCA
This sequence comes from Bacteroidia bacterium, assembly GCA_041479075.1. Classification (GTDB taxonomy): domain Bacteria; phylum Bacteroidota; class Bacteroidia; order Bacteroidales; family VadinHA17; genus LD21. Next base: position 9,719 of record JBGOXH010000086.1, read on the forward strand.
GGATGAAGTACATAAAACAATCCGGAACACTACATCCGCTTAAGTATCTGTTATTGTTCGGCGATGGTTCTTTTGAAAACAGAACTTTGCCTCCAAATAATCCGAATTTTATACCGACTTACCAGTCTCAGAATTCAAATGTTATTGTGTCTTCCTTTACATCCGACGATTTCTATGGTCTGCTTGATGATGGAGAGGGAGAAGCAGATGGAACAGAAGATATCGGGATCGGAAGGCTTCCGGTTTCAGATACAACTGAGGCCGGGATACTGGTCAGAAAAATTACCAGGTATCTTAGCCCTTCCAATACAGGAAGCTGGAAAAACATAATCTGTCTGACAGCTGACGATGAAGATGGAAATGCTCATATGTTTGACGCTGAAGGACTTGCATCATTATTAAAAGACAGTGTCCCATCGTTCAATATTGACAAAATCTATCTCGATGCCTTCAAACAGGTAACTTCTGCAAATGGGCAGACATATCCCGATGTTGTAACAGCAATAAATAATCGTATCAACTCAGGATGTCTTATCTTTAATTATATAGGTCATGGCAGTGAAAACGGACTTGCCGCTGAAAGGGTTGTAAAGAACGAAGATATCAACTCCTGGAAAAACGGAGCAAAGCTTCCTCTTTTTATTACAGCTACATGCGAATTCAGCAGGTTCGATGATATTGATTTAAATATCATTACCAGGGAGATGGTCGAAAAGACTTCTTCCGGTGAGAGGGTCCTTCTGAATGAAAACGGCGGTGGAATAGCATTAATGTCGACAACCCGGGTTGTTTATTCAGCACCCAACTATTTCCTTAACAGGAATATATATGATGCTGCATTTGATCGTGATACATCGGGCAACGTTTTGCGGCTCGGAGATATAATAAGAATCGCAAAAAACAATTCAGGAAGCAGTCTAAATA
>JBGOXH010000183.1:0-5815 GCA_041479075.1 Bacteroidia bacterium
AACTCTTAAGGAGAGTTTCATAATACCTTATTGAAGGCAGATCATCCTCAACAATAATGATTCTTTTGTCTGCAAGCTGTAAGTCATTGATATTCAGGGCCATAGCGGGTTTGTGATAAATTTGTATAAAATTACAATAAGATTAACACGGAGAATTCATGTAAGACATCAGTTATTAACATTTTATCAACACGCCTTTTGATTTGCTAAGATATGAATATTTGTATTGTTGAAGAAAAAAATGCAATTTCGTAATTGCAAAATAATTCCTGAAATGAAAAAACTAAACCGGTTAATCAGAAAAGTAATCCTTTTTATGGGCACATTTTTTCTGGTGATTAATTCTTTTGGTCAGGGAGGATTTGATAATTCGACGAGAGCTGTATATATTTTTGATATGGCAAAATATATTAATTACGGCCCCGGGTTCGCAGATTCTGCAGTCTTCAAAATTGGTTTGCTTGATGAAGCCAATGATCTGCTTTTTGAGATGGGCAATCTTGCCAAAACACGAAAGACAATTCAGAATAAGCCAATTCAAATTATTGTTTTCAGAAGTGAAGAAAAAATTGTTCACACACAAATTCTGTATGTAAATAAAGCCAGTGGATTCAACCAGGCCAAAATCAAAGCTAAAATTGAAGGACATCAAACCATGCTTATTACCGAAGGATATGAATTCAGGGAATCCATGATAAATTTTGTTGTTGTAAATGGCAGGCCAAAGTTTGAAGCAAATGAGGATTTGATTAAAAAAGCAGGAATGTCGGTGAGTCAGAATTTTCTCTTTACAGCAATTAAAACCAAGGAAGACTGGGAAAATCTTTTTGTAGTAACTGATGCCGACCTTCAGGTTCAAAAAGAGACTGTCAGGCAACAGCAAATGGAAATTGAAAAACAAAAAGCTGAAATTCTCAGACAGAAAGCCCTCCTCGACAGCCTCGACAAAGAGATAACATTAAAAGAGAAAACACTGGTTGAAAAGCAAAAGGTGCTTGATGTGCAGGTTGCTCAGATAGGCAAACAAAAGGGAGAGATCACATTACAAAAACAAACCATTTTAGTTCAACTGCAGGAAGTCCAGGTACAGAAAAATACGCTTTCCAGCCAGAAGGATAAGATCAGTAATCAGATTGCAATGATCAATGATCAGCTGAAAAAGATCAGCGACCAGGAAAGCAAAATAAAGATACAACTTGCAACTCTGGAGAAACAAAAGCTTATTCTCTATTTTGTGCTTTTTGCCCTGTTGCTTGTAAGTTTTCTGGGATATTATATTTACCGTGGTTACAAGATCAAGAAAGAGGCAAATATCAGGCTTGAAGAGAAGAACCGGACAATATCCATGCAGAAAGATGAGATTGAACAGCAGAGAGACCTTGCTGCTGCCCAGAGAGATCAGATCGCTTACCAGAAAAAGCATATTACCGAAAGTATAATGTATGCCAAACGGATACAGACTGCACTTATTCCGTCACTCGAACTTTTCAGCGACAAGCTTGAACACTTTGTATTGTATAAACCTCTGGCTATTGTAAGCGGTGACTTCTACTGGGTAAGTTCACAGGGGAATAAACAGGTAATAATTGTTGCAGATTGCACCGGGCATGGAGTTCCAGGAGCTTTCATGAGCATGCTTGGTGTTGCTTTGCTTAATGAGATTGTGAATGGCAAACATATCCTGATGCCCGACCAGATAATTGAAAATCTTCGCCAGGGCGTTATTAAGTCTTTGAACCAGGTTGCTGAAGAAGAATCAATAAAAGACGGAATGGATATATCGGTATGTGTTGTTGATTTTGATAACAGTATACTCTGGTATGCAGGTGCAAATAATCCGATTTACCTTATAAGAGGAGGCGAACTTATTCATTACCGTCCTGATAAAATGCCGGCAGCAATACATTATAGGATGAATCCTTTTACACTGCATAAAATAGAATTGCAGAAAGGTGATGCCTTTTATATGTTTTCGGATGGTTTTTCTGATCAGTTTGGAGGACCAAACCAAAAGAAATTCATGTCGGTGCAGCTGAAAGAGATTTTAGTTAAAATAACAGGTCAGCCTATGCTGAAACAGGCGGAAATACTTAATGATATTTTTGAAAAATGGCGCGGCGATAGTCCTCAGGTCGACGATGTCACATTTATCGGAGTCCGTTATCAATGACACTCCCACGTTGTACGTTCATTACCGGAAACAAAGTCGTCCTCTGCCTCGATAGCTTTGAGTGAAGCGTCACAATATTCCTGAGAATCCCCTTCCCTGTCCCATACTCCGTCAACATATGTCACCTGCTTGCAGGTTTTACAATTTTTTTCACATGAACCAAATGAACCTGCAATTAAAACAAATAGAACATAGGCTGCAGCACATAAAAGTTTCTTTTTCATACGTCATGTTATTTCATTCAAAATTAACAAACAATTTCATAAAAGGACATTTTTAAGTTAAAAAAGGTTGCCTTTTATTTAATTTATAAAAAAGGATGCATCAATTTATTAAATTACAAGTCATTGTTACTGGAATGAAAATTAATAACTGAATTAAAATTAATCATCATGGAAGATTCAAGAATGAAAAACCATGTCACCGTGGTCGGAGCTATTCATATAGGCTTTGGTATTATAGGGCTGATTATTGCTCTGGGAGTTTTCTTTCTGATCAATTTTGCAAAAGGGATGGTTGGTGATGATGAAGTAGCCAAAACAATACTCGGCATCGTATCTTTAAGCCTCCCTCTTCTGATCGGATTTTTGGCAACCCTTAAACTTGTCGGAGGAATTGGATTGCTTTCATTTCAGCCGTGGGCAAGATACATGATAATAGTGGTTGCTATCCTTGCAATACCTAATATCCCAATTGGAACTCTGAGAGGGGTCTATTCAATTTGGGTGCTATTTCAGGAGGAAACGAAAAAACTTTTCGAGAGAAAAACCGTCTGATTCTCATTATAATAGAATCTGTTACAGGGACGTTGCAAGCAGCGTCCCTGTTTTTTTGTAAAAAATATTTTTTGAACAAAGAAAATATATTTTCTAAATTGTCAAAAATTAGATCATATATGGCCGACGACAATAAAATCATCTTTTCAATGTACCGCGTGGGTAAAACATTTCCTACTCACAGGCAGGTGCTTAAAGATATTTCTCTTTCATTTTTTCTTGGCGCTAAAATCGGCATTATCGGACTTAATGGTTCAGGTAAATCAACTCTGCTGAAGATTATAGCCGGTAAAGAGAAGGAATACCAGGGAGAAGTTACTTTTCTTCCGGGATATTCTGTCGGACATCTTCCACAGGATCCGCTTCTAGATGAAAAACGTTCTGTCAGAGAGATCGTTGAGGAAGGAGTTAAGGATACTCTGGATATTATAAAAGAATATGAAAAAATTAACGCAAGTTTTGGAGAACCTGAAGTATATGAGAATGCTGAAAAGATGCAGCAGCTTATGGACAGGCAGGCAGCTCTTCAGGAAAAAATAGAATATCATGACGGATGGAATATTGAACATAAGCTCGAAAGAGCCATGGATGCCCTCCGATGTCCTGAAAGTGATGCCATGGTGAATATTTTATCAGGCGGCGAACGAAGACGGGTAGCCCTTTGTCGTCTGCTTCTGCAACAACCTGATATACTTCTTCTCGATGAACCCACAAACCATCTCGATACAGAATCGGTTCAGTGGCTAGAAACAACTCTTAAGCAATATCACGGTACAGTAATCTGCATAACCCACGATAGATATTTTCTTGATAACGTAGCAGGATGGATTCTTGAACTTGACAGAGGTGAAGGAATTCCCTGGAAAGGAAATTATTCATCGTGGCTTGAACAAAAAGCCAAACGTCTTGAAATAGAAGAAAAAGGGAATGTTAAAAGACGGAAAATTCTGGAACGCGAACTTGAATGGGTGAGAATGTCTCCAAAAGCGCGTCGTGCAAAGTCGAAAGCCAGACTCGGTGCCTACGAAAACCTGCTTAACCAGGATGTTAAACAGAAAGAAGAAAAACTTGAAATATTTATTCCAAACGGACCCAGACTTGGCGACAAAGTCATAAAAGCATCACATGTGGCCAAGTCATTTGGCGATAAGCTTCTTTTTGAAGAGCTCGATTTCAATCTTCCGCCTAATGGGATAGTTGGTGTTATTGGTGCAAATGGCGCAGGAAAAACAACACTTTTCAGGATGATAATGAAACAGGAAGAAGCGACTAAAGGAGATTTTGAAATAGGAGAAACTGTATCACTCGGATATGTCGACCAGGCTCACGCTGCTATCGATCCCGCAAAAACCGTTTATGAAGTAATTTCAGGCGGACAACAGAATATAATGGTTGGAAACCGTCTTGTAAATGCAAGAGCTTATGTTGCAAGATTTAACTTCACCGGTGCCGATCAGGAAAAAAAATGCGGAGTGCTTTCTGGTGGAGAGAGAAACAGGCTTCATCTTGCACTGACACTCAAATCGGGAGCTAATGTCCTTTTGCTCGACGAACCCACTAACGACATAGATGTCAATACATTACGGGCTCTTGAAGAGGGGCTGGAAAATTTTGCCGGCTGTGCTGTAATCATTTCGCACGATAGATGGTTCCTCGACAGGGTAACAACGCATATGCTGGCTTTTGAAGGAAACTCAAAGGTTGTATGGTTCGAAGGAACTTACTCCGATTATGAAGAAAACTATAAGAAACGGGTTACAGACACTACCCCGGTAAGAATAAAATATAAGAAACTGGTATAGGGGCAAAACGGCGCAACGGCGCAACGGCGAAGAGGCATTAAAAAGGAGAAGACGAATTCATAAAATCCCCTCCCTGGAGGACTTGTTCCGCGATAGCGGAAGCCTGTCCCGCTTAAGCGGGAGGGGTAGGGGTGGGTTTGAGACAATTAGAAGTAAAACAGAAAGATTGCTTCGTCCCGCTTCCGCGGGACTCGCAATGACACTACCAATGAGGTGGATTATTATCTGACAAATACTACATAAAATAAATTCAATAATAATATGAAACACAGGACCATCAGTAATTCCATCCTCATTCTGCTGCTGATTGCTTTGGAAATAACGACAGCTTCATCCCAGATTGGTACCCGTTTCTCTTCAGAAAAAAAGATAGTTAAAGATTCGGTCACCGGAACAGAGCTTACTTTTCTTACCAGTACTCCTAAAGGCGACTCCAAGATTTATCAGACTCATAATCAATGGACTGCAGACGGGAAATGGATTATTTTCCGTTCGAACAGAGTTCGCGGTGAGGCATTCGCGGTTAATGAAGAAACCGGTGTGATTGTACAGGTTTCGGAAGGAGGTTTTACAGGAATGCTCAATGTGGCAAGGAAATCAATGAAGCTTTATTTCATGCGCTATCCTACCAGCGAATCCGGATCAGGACCACGCTTCGGCGGACCTGTCCAGGTAATTGAAGTAGATCTTGCAAAATTATTTGCAGACAGCGAAGCCGGTAAATTAAAGCCTGCATCTGAATATCAAAAGATATGCGGGACTACGCCAGCTGAAATGGGAGCAGGAGGCGACATGGCTCTGGATGCTGATGAACAGGTAGTATATTTCAGAGTGGGGAAGGAAGAATCTGCAAAACACCTTCCCGACAATGTTAAAGTTGAATCTAATTTTGGTCCGAGAAGAATGGGAGCAGGGCCTGCTGGTTTGGGCAGTATGAACATAAAAACAGGAGAGATAAAATTCGTAGTTGCTGTTCCGTTCCAGATGGGTCATATTCAGGCAAATCCCTGGGTGCCGGGCGAGATTGTTTTCTGCTGGGAAACAGGAGGCAAGGCTCCGCAACGAAC
>JBGOXH010000247.1:0-4335 GCA_041479075.1 Bacteroidia bacterium
CGTCACCTTCAACAATCTGAAAAATATTACCGTACGGACCTTTCAGAAAGAAGCTCTTTTTCCCAGCGGGATCCTCAGAAGGTTCACTCAGGAGTCTGGTGTTATTTTTTCGATAGAATGAATATGCCGAGGTGATATTCCTGACTTTTATTTTGCAGGCAAGAATTCCAAGGTCGCCAAGTTTAAGTTCTCCATTTATCTCCACCGGCTCTCTGCCTTTATACTGCCATATCTCAAAGCCTCCGCCACTCTGAAGATTTAATGCCAGAACAGCATGTCTGCTCCAGGGTTTGCCGCCGGTAAAAGGGAGCATCAGCTTTGCTTCTGCTTCATCTTCAAAGATCCGGCAATCAACTCCAAAATTGTTAATGTACCATTTCCATGCTTCTTCAAGGTTTTTTACCCCGATTCCAACCTGTTGTATACCGCAAATTTTGTACTCTTTCATCTATTAGAAATTAAATGTTTTATGTCGATTTTACTTTATCTGCAATTCTGAAAAAAAGCCAGGGCCAGATTCTCCTGATGCATAATAATGTCAGTTCACCGCTTCCGACAAGAATCTCCCTTTTGTTTCTTATTATTCCCCGGATTATTATTTTCGCAGCTTTTTCCGGTGAAATACCTTTAGCAAGTCCCTCGTCCATTTTTCCTTGCTCTTTACCTTCTGAATCCAGGGCATGGAAAGATATATTTGTTCTGACCCTTCCCGGGATGATGACAGAAGTTCTGATGTTGTTTTGTTTATTCTCAAGGTAGAGCGTCTCAAAAAACCCGTGAAGGGCCTGTTTTGATGCTGAATATGCAGAACGGAGTGGAAATCCGAATCTTCCTGATATACTGCTTGTTGCAGCAATATGTCCGGATTTCTGACTTATCATATAAGGCAAAACAGCTTTTGTAAGCGCAATAGTCCCGAAGTAATTTATTTCAAATATTTTTCTATCGAGCCATAAAGGTGTTTCGTCTATCCTTGCTCTCTGGCTTATTCCGGCTATATTAAAGAGAAAGTCAATTCTTCCGAGTGTTTTCATCTGCTGTTCAACGGTATCGTTGATACCTGTGGTTTCAGAAAGATCTACAGGTACGCATTTTACATTTGATGATTTCTCAAGGCAGGCTGCTTTTACTCTTTCGAGACCAGGAGCATCGTTTGATGATATGACTACTGTTGCATCTCTTTTAACAAGCTCATATACAAGCGCTTCTCCAATGCCTGAAGATGCTCCGGTTATCCAAACTATTTTGTCAGAAAAAAAACTTTTACTCATTATTATAAGCCTGATATGAGTTTACGCAATTCATCAAAGTTCTTCTTAAGAAGCATATACTCCTGATTATTTGTCCGTATATAATTTTTGATCCTGAATCCTCCGATTATACGGTTGAATACAAGGTAATAATTCCAGGCGAAAAGACCTGAAAGGGGCAGAGAAAGGAAGAATATAATAACAATCCACCATGCAAAGAAGATGAATGAAATAATTAATAATAACGGTAAAAGAGTTATTGCAAGTGCAAATGAGAATCCGAATTTCATTGTTGATCGAAACTGGATGTCCTTTATTCTCCTGCTTTGCAGGTTTGGTATTTCAAGAAATGTCACGTTAAAGATATTACCATAAATAAAAAAGGGAACTGTAGCAAGAAGACCCAATAATCCAGCAATAAGCCATACTACGGGATGTTTCTTCTTTGCAAGAAGCCTGTAGTCAGTATTCAGCTCCTTTGATTTCTGTTTTACCTGCAGACTGAGAGAACATATTTTTTGATAAAGCGGGAGATCTTTGTCTTTGAGATGATTCAACTTCTCAATTAACATTCTGTCCCTGAACAGCTTAGGATACCTTATTCTATCGCTGAAACGGCCGTTTATCAGATTCCTTAACTCGTCGATAGCTTCATAATCCTCTTCTGATTCGATATGCACCATTATCCTTTTCATTTCGTAAGAAAGCTTATTCCTGAGTTCATTCAGAGCTACTTCGGGCTTTGCTTTATAGAGATCGTGAAATTCAGATACTTCGATAGGTTTTCCATAAACAACTGTCAGAACCTGCCTGTATCTGGTGTAATGGCTGTAATCGAGACCGACGGGGATAATTTTTATTTTTAGTTGAAAATCGGAGGCTTCATCAGCCTGAAATGCTATCCTGCAGATACCCTTTTTAAGCTGCCGGAGCCTTCTGAAACCTTCATGATTCCCTTCAGGCAACACTATCAGTCCGTTCTTATTTCTCAAAACATCAATTGTTTTGTCAAATATCTCATCATTCCCGACAACGCTTCTGAAACCATCCCTGATTCTGTAAACCGGCAATATTTTTAAGACATAAAGAACCTCTGCAATTCTTCTTTTTTTAAATATATCGGCCCGGGCAATACAAACAGGCTGTCCTTTGTGAGTAAAAATTACAGCAAGTGCGTCCATAAGGGCATTCTGATGATTCGGAGAAAAAATAAGATGACTATCGGGGTTGATATTATCTCTCCCAATCACAATGACTTTCCTGTAAAAAACATTATTATGCCAGAATCCAACAAGTGCTTTCAGTAAAGCATATCTACCGGAATACTTTTCAATGTTTTCCTTGCCCATTCCAAAATATTAATATTTCAGCTTCCCTCAGTTCTGAGATTACTGATATCATGCAAGTTAAAAAAAATGGATTTTCCTTGTTAAAATCATAAATACTTTCATGACAATTTTAGGAATATTAAGTCTTTATACCACCTGATTTAATTGTCATTAAATCCATCCTGCCACGTATCAATTATCCTTCTCTCTTTTTTTGTCGGCCGCCCGCTCCCTCTTTTTCTGTAACCTGCAGATCCTGATCTGTGGATTTCGAGCTTAAGTTTTTCATTTTCAGGAGTAAGATCTTCAATGTAATTTGCAACAAGCTTTGCTGAGATGCGGTTTTCTGAGAGCTCTTTAACTTTGAAAGTATAAATTACCGGAGGTTTTCTGACAGTTATAATTTCATTACGTGCGAGCGACCTTGATGGTTTAACCGGATTATCGTTAATCATAATCCTTCCCATTCTGCAGGCATCTGCGGCAAGGCTTCTGGTCTTGAAAATCCTTACTGCCCAGAGATATTTATCTATTCGAACAGGCTTAATATCAGTCATTTAATATATAAAGATGGAATGTTCAGGGAAGATTTTTCTCAGTGGAGTTGCTGATTTTTTTTTCAGATAGTTTTCCTGCCTTATTAAAGGTTGTCATTGTAAGCTCGGTTCCTGCAGTGCCGAATGACTTTATCATATCAATAACGATAGAAATTCTTTCATCGAGAAATTTCTTTTCTTCCCCGGTCCAGGTTCCGAGCACATAATTGACCTGTGATCCTTTCCTGTAGTTATTGCCTATTCCTATGCGGATCCGTGTGTACTCATTAGTGGAGAGGATTGTGTTAATATGAGCAAGTCCGTTGTGGCCGCCATCATTTCCTTTTGGTCTCATTCTTATGCTGCCAAGAGGAAGAGCAATATCATCGACAATTACAAGCAGATTTTCAACCGGTATTTTCTCTTTCTTCATCCAGTATCTCACTGCATTGCCGCTGAGATTCATAAAGGTAGAGGGTTTGAGGAGGATGAATTCTCTTCCCTTGTATTTTAGTGAACAGATAAAACCATAACGCTTATCCTTAAAAGAAGTATTGGATGCTTTCGCCATAGCATCCAATACTGTAAATCCTATATTATGGCGGGTATCAGCGTACCCGTCCCCTATGTTTCCCAGGCCAACTATAAGGTATTTCATTGTGCCTGAATATTATACATGAAAATTATTATTTTCTCTCTTTATCTCTATCCTTATCCTTGACCTTATCCCTATCCTTGACCTTATCCCTGTCCTTATCCCTGTCCTTATCCCTGTCCTTATCCCTGTCCTTATCCTTCTCTTTCTCCTTACCTTTCTCTTCAGCAGGAGCTTCACCGGTAGCTTCAGCGCCTTCACCAGCGGCAGCAGCAGCGGCAGCAGCAGCTTCTGCAGCTTCTTCTTCTTCAGTTTTGAGGACGACACGCGAAGTGGCAATAGTAACAACTGCTGTAATCTTTGGATCGAGCAGTTCTATTTTCTCGTACGCAAGATCGCCAACCTTAATTGAATGTGCTATTTTGAGGTTAGTAACATCAATCACCAGATCCTCGGGAAGATCGTTCGCATATCCTTTAACTTTCAGATGTCTTTTTTTAACGATCAGCTTACCTCCAGCTTTTACACCCTCAGAATCACCCGTTACTGTAACCGGCACATCAATAATAACTGGTTTATTTTCAAAAATCTGAACGAAATCAGCATGTAATATTTTATCTGTTACA
>JBGOXH010000255.1:0-4136 GCA_041479075.1 Bacteroidia bacterium
AAAGTTCTTAATGCACCAAAATGGATCGGAATTGATATCTCTGTTAATGGAAAAACTGTCAATCTCGCAACAGCCAGAGTCAGTCATTTTATTCGGACATTAAACATGAGAGAAGGTTATCTTAACAGGAAATTCAGGATATCTGTCTCGAAAAACAAGACTATTGAATTGGAATCAAGAAGGTTCGTGAGCATGTCAGAACCGGATGTTGGTGTTATCAGATATTCAATAAGTTCGATTGATTTTGGAGGAAGAATTGATCTGAATACTTACATCGATTCTGATGTAAAAAATGAAGATGCTAATTACGGTAAAAAGTTCTGGAAGGAGGTAAGCAGAGAAGCCACACCGGGAACAGGAATCATCATATCACGAACAATGAAAACAGATTTCCATGTTGCTACCGGGATGTGTTATGAGCTTATTAAAAACGAAAAAGAATTATCTGTAAAACCCTCAGTTACAAATCGTGACAAATATGTGGGAAATTCATTATCAGTCAATATTAAGCCGGGAGATAAGCTGACACTTATTAAATACGTTTCAGTGCTTTCTTCACTAAACAATCCGAAGGAAAGATTATCAAAAGATGTGAAGAAAAGATTAAAAGAAGCTTCATCAAAAGGATATAAAAATCTCTTTTCTGATCATAAAAAAGAATGGGCAAAAATATGGGCAGCTTCAGATGTTGTAATAGAGGGAGATGTTGCAGCCCAGCAGGCAATAAGATTTAATATTTTCCAGCTGAATCAGACTTATACAGGAAAAGATGAAAGGTTAAATATCGGACCGAAAGGCTTTACCGGTGAAAAATATGGCGGCAGCACATATTGGGATACAGAAGCATTTGCACTGCCCTTCTTCTTAAAAACTGCTGATCAGAAAGTTGCAAGGAACCTTTTATTATACAGGTATAAACATCTTGGAGAAAGTATTAAGAACGCAGCAAAGCTTGGATTCAAGAATGGAGCTGCATTATATCCGATGGTCACAATGAACGGTGAGGAGTGTCATAATGAATGGGAGATAACTTTTGAAGAGATTCACAGGAACGGTGCAATAGCTTTTGCAATTTACAATTACATCAGGCATACAGGGGATAAGGATTATATGTCCGACTTCGGGCTCGAGGTCCTGATAGGAATATCACGTTTCTGGTGCCAGAGAGCAACATGGTCTGAAGATAAAAAGAAATATGTAATCCTTGGTGTCACCGGACCAAATGAATATGAGAACAACATCAACAACAACTGGTACACTAACTCATTGGCTGAGTGGACATTATCATATACTATCAAAAACCTTCAGCTGGTAAAAAAAGAATCAGCGGAAAAATACAGTAAGATAATCAGCAGAACAAATTTTGAATTTTCAAAAGAGACAGACCAGTGGCAGAAGGTGATTGATAACCTTTACTTTCCATTTGATAATGAAAGAAAAGTATTCCTTCAGCAGGATGGATTCCTCGACAAAGAATTAATGCCAGCCAATAAAATTCCTTCAGATGAGCAACCAATAAATCAGCACTGGTCATGGGACAGGATCCTGCGCTCTTGTTTCATTAAACAGGCTGATGTGCTTCAGGGCCTATATGTGTTTGAGGATAAGTACGATACAAAAACAATAAAACGGAATTTTGATTTCTATGAACCAATGACCGTTCATGAATCATCATTATCAGCATGTATCCATTCAATACTGGCATCAAGGATCGGTAACATAGAAAAAGCTTATAAACTTTATTTACGGACTGCCCGCCTCGACCTGGATGATTATAATAATGAAGTCGGTGACGGCCTGCATATAACAAGCATGGCAGGAACCTGGCTGGCAATCGTGGAAGGATTTGGTGGAATGAGAATAGCTGACAGCAAGGTGAAGGTACATCCATTAATACCTGAGAAATGGGAATCATATTCATTCCATGCCAGGTTCCGTGGTGTTCTTTTCGAAGTTAAAGTAACTCATAAAGAAGTAATTGTCAGGAACTTATCAAAAAAATCATTAGGGATTATAATATTTGAAAAAGAGTATCAGATAGCTGGTAATGAAAAAAGATCGGTAAAACTTTAAGAAATTTAATACAAAAAATTATGGAAAGACTACCTGTAATTCTGGGGACACTTTTTATTGCGATTATCATTATAATAGCCGGGTGTTCATTATTCGGCAAAAAGAAGGAGCTTAAACCTTTTATTTCTGAAGTCGTACATCCGGACTGGTCAAAAAATGTTGTATTATATGAGGTGAATGTGCGGCAATATACTGATGAGGGAACATTTAATGCATTTGCCAAACATCTTCCACGGCTTAAAGCCCTGGGAGTGGATGTCCTGTGGTTTATGCCGACTTTCCCGATCGGAGTTGTGAACAGAAAAGGTGAGCTCGGGAGCTATTATTCGGTAAAAGATTTTATGGATGTTAATCCCGAATTCGGAACACTGGAGGATTTCAAAAAAATTATCGACAAAACTCATGAACTTGGAATGTATGTAATGCTCGACTGGGTACCGAACCATACATCCTGGGATAATAAGCTGGCGTTGGATCACCCTGAATTTTATGTAAAAGACTCAACAGGTAAGTTTACTCCTCCGATCGGTACCGATTGGACAGATGTAATACAGCTTGACTGGACACAAAAAGGGCTTCAGGATTATATGATAGAAGCCATGTCATTCTGGGTAAAAATGGGAGTCGACGGCTTCAGGGTTGATCATCCGCACAATACTCCAAAAGAATTCTGGGAGAGAGCCCGTACAGAACTGAATAAAATAAAGCCTGTTCTCATGCTTGCTGAACATGAAGGACCGGGAAATTTTATGGAAAAAGGTTTCGACATAAATTATGCATGGGAACTGCATCATCTTTTGAACAGCGTAGCACAGGGCAAGGATAGTGCAAATGCAATAGCGAAATATTTCAGCAGGGAATGGGCCGTATATCCGAACAATGTCTATCGCCTGATGTTCCTTACAAACCACGATGAAAACTCATGGGCCGGTACAATCGATTCTCTTATGGGTGATGCACAGAGAGCTTTCGGAACTCTGATATTTACCGCACAGGGAGTGCCGTTGATTTACAGCGGTCAGGAGGCATGCCTTGATAAGAAACTGAAATTCTTTGTCAGAGATGCTATCGAGTGGGATACATGCAATATGACAGGATTTTATGCAAACCTGATTAAGCTGAAAAAGGGAAATGCAGCACTTTGGAACGGCGATTTCGGAGGCTCTATGATAAAGATCAAAACAAATAAAGACAACAAAATCTTTGCCTTTTACAGGGAGAAAGAAAATAACAGAGTTATTGTTTTCCTGAATCTTACCAAAAAGAGTGTTTCATTTAAATCTGATCTGAAAAATCTTGATGGTGAATACACGGAATATTTTACCGGTGACAGAACAACATTTCCATTAAGTGTAAATATTACACTTAATCCCTGGGGCTACAAGGTTTTTGTAAAATAAATGATTGAGTAAAGAGGCTGTTAAACTGATTCACCACCTCCCCCCGCCTCCGGCGTGGTACTCCTCTCCGCTTAGGCGGAGAGAAAGTTAAAATACTATAAGTCAACACTTTCCTCCCGCTTTTCGCGGGAGGTGTCACGCCAAAAGCGTGACGGGGTGGTTAAAATGAAGTAATAAGACTAAAAATTTGACTAATTTTCAATTATGAAATCACTCAGAATTTTTCTGATTCTTTTTACAGGAATCTTAATTATTGCTACGGGTTGCAGATCAGCACATAATAATGAAATACTTGCATCTGTTCCGGAATGGTCAAAAAACGCCATCTGGTATCAGATCTTTGTCGAGAGGTTCAGAAATGGTGACACCACAAATGATCCGACCCCCTCCGATTTAAAAGGATCATATCCCGGGGAAATCCCGAAAGGATGGAAGATAACTCCATGGGGCCACGACTGGTATGCTCACGAATCGTGGCTTGACAGTGTAAAGGCAAAAGGGTTCTATTCAAAAATTCAGGCACGCCGGTATGGCGGTGATCTCCAGGGAGTTCTGGATAAGCTGGATTATTTACAGGACCTGGGGATAACTGCAATTTATTTTAATCCTCTTAATGATTCTCCATCGCTTCATAAATATGATGCAAGAAATTATGCACATATT
>JBGOXH010000046.1:0-14305 GCA_041479075.1 Bacteroidia bacterium
TATTTTCAGGTCATTCTGGTCACGGTTCAGCACCTGGATAGCAAGGTTTTTACTGTCGGGTGTCCAGAATGGCCATGCAATATATTGATCTACAGAGTAGTCTGTTTTTACCCAAACTGTTTTTCCGGAAGCGACATCGGCAATTCCCATCTTTACTTTTGGATTAGGATCGCCGGGATAAGGATAAGGAACTACTTCCAATGTGCCATGGACGCCATCCGGTTCATCAAGTCTGTTTAGAGTGAAAACTGGGACTTCTGTTTCGTCAGTTCTGAGGTAGGCGATTTTATTTCCGTCGGGTGACCACCAGAATGCTGCATACCGGCTTCCTCTTCCCAGAATCTCTTCCATATAAACCCAGGATGAATAACCATTATAAATTTTTTCAGAAGCGTCGATTGTGAGCCTGATTTCCTTATTATTTACCAGATCAAAAATATAGAGATCCTTATCTTTTGTATAAGCAACCTTTTTCCCGTCAGGAGAATAGCGGGCATTCACTTCGGCAGGTTTATCGTTTGTAAGTCTCTTAAGCTCTTTTTCACCTTTGACAAACAGGAACAGATCGTTGTCTTTAAGAATTATTGCACTTTTAAAATCAGTGCTTATGATATCGGCCATTCCAATTGAGACACCAGAAGGTAAAGATTCGGTAAATAGTTCACGGTCAGATTTTACCGGAGCTACTGTTACTGCTTTTCCTGTTTTAACATCCACACTCTGGGTTACCAGTTTCTTTTCCGCATTAAAATTACGCATCAGGAAATGTGTGTCATCTGTCCATTTTATAACTGAAACCTGGTTTGGATTACGCATTGGCATTTGCGCAAAAACCTGATTACCAGCAAATAATAATACAAATTGTAAAACGATAAGAATTTGAAGGAGGGAAATTTTCTTCATGTATATAGATTTAGGATTTTTTTCATCGGATTAAGTCATCAAAAATAGGAAAATTACTATTCTCTCCAGAGCTTGATTTCATTAATCGTGAATTCGGGCTTGAATGTTTTTACTGTCTCTCCGGTTGATATATCATAAAAGAGAATTTCATGACCAGCATTTTCTGTTATGTACCAGTTATTTACAGGATCATAACCGGAGACACATAATGCATATCCGTCTTCTTTATCAACCATTTCAGAGCTGATTTCCGCTCCGGTTTCTGCATTGGTAACAACCACATAGTTCCTGTCGGCCTCCAGTGAATAAGGGATGCTGATAACAGTGTTATTATCAGGATTATAGACAGCGTTTGTCAGATGTCGCCCTACAAATACCTCTTTTTCCACAACGCCTGTAGAAGGATTAACCGAGATCAGGTACTGGTCGTCCCGTTCCAATACATACTTTTCTTCATGTGTATTAAAAAAGTAGCAGGATATATTGACTCCGTTTCCTAAATCGACCACTTTTTGAGAAACGACCTCTCCAGTTGACAAGTTAGCTCTGACAACATAGTTTGTATATACGGGTGGGCCATCAATTACCTTTTTTGTACCGGTAGTGTCGGGATCATCCTCATAATGGATTGTGGTGTACAAACCGATAAGCATGTTATCCTCACTATCAATGACTCCCATAAATACGAAACCCGGGAGCTTAATACTTGTGATCAGCGTACCTGTCTCCGGATCAATGAGTCTGAAAACCGAATCCTGTCCGAGGTATCCGTATCCACCGGTTGCGGGGTCATACATCGTCGAACCGACCATATAACCATCTATTGGTGTGGAATTTACAACAATACCTGAATCAAGGTTAATACAGATGATTGAGGTACCTTTTGAATAGCCCATACCGGCAAGGATCAGTGAACCATGAGCATTATCGGGAATTTTCCTACAGGAAATTGGAGCTACTAATAATAACAGTATATATAAAAAACAGATGGACTTTTTCATTTTAAATCTTTCAGCTATACAAAGTTATTAAAGATTCCTCATTTCTCCGCCTGCCGACGGTTCAATTCGGAATGATATTTCAAAGTAAACTAGTTTATCAACATTGAAATATAAGTGTCAGAGGGACGAATTCTCAGTGAATGGAAACAGGGATGTCGATTTCTCGATATCTACGAGAGAGCTTGCTGCGTTCATCAAGCAGGCTAACATTGACCTGAATAACCTTGAGGTAGGAGAATTGGTCAGACTACCCAGGATGGTAAATTTTCACTATCGAGTCAGAGATGCGTCGGAGCATGCTGGCTTGCACCTTTTGTAATGGTTGGCGACAAAACTTACGGACGTGTTGCTCCGGATGATGTCAGGAATATTTTAAAAGAATACGAATAGAAGTTAAATTATTTTTTTAGGTTTATAATTAAGTCGGGGCATTGCTGTTCCGGCTTTTGTTTTTCCGTAACGGGTATAATCTCTACACTTCATACCACCTCCCTCCCGACAAGTCGGGAGTACTCCTCTCCGCTTAGGCGGAGAGAAAGTTAAAGTATTATAAATCAGAACTTTCCTCCCGCTTTTCGCGGGAGGTGTCCCGACCGGAGCGTCGGGACGGGGTGGTTTTCATGTCACTTCCAGAATTCTTTTTATACCAGAAGAAATATTCTTTTTGACGTTTTTTTTCTTCTGGCTTTCTTGCTACGTAAACCTTCTTTCCTGTGTACGGATCAAACCCGGTATAATATATGAGTGTCGAAAGTGTCATAGGTGTTGGGGTAAAATCCTGTACCTGTTCAGGCCTGATTCCCAGGCTTTTAACTTCATTGGCAAGCTTTCTCATATCGTCATCCGTACATCCCGGATGAGATGATATGAAATAAGGTATGATCTCATAATTCAATCCATGACGTCTGGTTATATCATCAAACTTTATTTTAAGCTTTCTGAATAATTCAAAAGGTACTTTTCGCATCATATTTATAACCGCCTTATCAGTATGTTCAGGAGCAACTTTAAGCCTGCCTGAAACATGGTTAACGATAAGCTCCTCAAGAAACTCATTTTCAGCTCTTCCGGCATTTTTGTTCCATTCATTGAAAAGCAAGTCGTACCTTATGCCGCTTCCAATGAAAGCTTTTTTTATACCATTCATCCTGTTCACTTTTTTATAAAGAGTGGTCAGTTCAGCATGATTAGTTCCGAGATTTGAACAGACTGACGGCCAGATACAGGATGGCCGGGAGCATTTACGGCAGAGATCCATATTCTTCCCTTTCATGCGGTACATGTTTGCGGATGGACCTCCGAGATCTGATAAATATCCTTTAAAGTCAGGTAATTGCGAGATTTTTTCAATTTCTTTCAGGATAGATTTTTCAGACCGGCTTACGATCTGCTTTCCCTGGTGAGCAGCAATGGCACAAAAGCTGCAACCCCCAAAACAACCTCTGTGAATATTGACAGAGAACTTTATCATTTCGTAAGCAGGTATATGTCCCTTCTTATTGTACTTCGGATGAGGCATGTACATATAAGGGAGATCAAAAGACCGGTCAGCTTCAGCTTCTTCCATTGCTGCAGGAGGATTAACAATAACTTTGAAATTTCCTGAAGGTTCTATAAGCCTTGCTGCTTCGAGCTTGTTAGATTCTTTTTCAAATGTCACAAAATTCTGTGCAAATAATTTCTTGTCTGACAGGCACTTCTCATAGGAATTAAGAGTCAGGTCCTTCCACATTTTTTGGTGCGGGATCTCTACATCAGAATTTAAAACGATGGCAGTCTGGGGTACTGTTTTTAGCGAAGTAAACGGGACACCTTTTCCAAGCAGCCTCACTATTTCCCTGACCGGCTGCTCTCCCATTCCATAGATCAGCATATCAGCTCCACTGCTTATCAATATTGATGGTTCAACCTTGTCTTTCCAGTAATCGTAATGGGTCAATCGCCTCATTGAGGCTTCTATTCCGCCAATGACTACCGGCACATCAGGGAATATTTCTTTCAGGATTTTTGTGTAAACTATTGTCGGGTAATCAGGTCTGAAGCCTGCTTTACCGTCTGGTGTGTAGGCATCATCAGATCGGAGACGGCGCGCTGCTGTGTAATGGTTCACCATCGAATCCATGTTACCTGCAGTGACTCCAAAAAAGCATCTTGGCTTACCCAGCTTTTTGAAATCACGCAAATCGTCTTTCCAGTTAGGCTGTGGTACAATTGCAACACGAAATCCTTCATCCTCAATAACCCTTCCTATAACAGCTGGCCCAAATGACGGGTGATCAACATAAGCATCACCGCTGAAGATGATGACATCAATTTCATCCCAACCATAGATTTCAATATCCTTCCTGTTTGTTGGGAGCCAGTTCTTTATGTTATAAATTTCTGACAAGCTAAAGACTCTGACTAACCTCCAAATGTAAATAATGTTTAAGAAACACTGTCAGTTAATTACAGTTTATTGTTCCGGCCTGATTGTTGCATATATAGATTACTGACAAAACAAATTTCATTTTGTCATTAGATATTTCACTGGGGAATTATTGATGGACATTAAAAAAACCATATTGCAGCATAAGCAGCTTTGCTCACTTGTTTCAGAAAGAAAAATCAAGCAAAGCCTTGATATTCTGTCAGATATGATTATCGGAACTTCATCAGGAGATCTGCGCGACGAGTACGAAAACCTGGTAATGACTTACAGGAACATGCTTTCTTATACCATTGAAGGCATTAATGATCCGGAACGCAACAAGGTTTATCTTAAGCTTATACAGTCAATTCTGGAACTCTCCGACCAGGTAAGACAGGACATATTGTCACATAATTCTGGTTGGAACACCTACTGGGTCCAACTGCAGACAGAAAAAGAGCAGAAGCTGACAGGAAAAACAATTATTGAAACTGTCGATGACCTCATGTTCAAGTCAGAGCTCGACGAGTGGCTGAAGCTGAGCAGTGAGATAAATCCGGATCCGGAATCGGAGATGTCGAAGAAGCATAAACAGCTTATTAAGAACATTTTCAATCACTTATGGCTGACAGATTATTATGGTGAGGCAGAAGACAGTCTTATCAATATTATACTTAAATCCGGTAAATTCAGGTGGTTTGAATCAAGCATTTTTACGACGGCTATAACACTGAGCTCCTTCAGGGTATGGCAGTCGGAAAAGCTTCTGCATCTGATAAATATTTATGAATCGGGACAGGAACAGGTAATGGAGAGGGCGCTTTCCGGGCTTATACTGAATCTGCATTATTATAATGGCAGAGTTCTGTTATATCCTGAGATCACTTCAAGGATAAGCAAAATGTCGAAAGCTCCGGGGTTCAGGGAGCATTGCAGGATAATAGTATTACAGACAATAAGGTCGCGTGAGACTGAAAAGCTGAGCAGGAAGCTTCATGATGAGATACTCCCGCAGGTTGCCAAGCTGAAGCCGCAAATTGAAGAAAAGCTTGATCTTGATAATATCCTGCCAAAGGATAAAAATGAGGAGAAAAATCCTGACTGGTCTGAAATGTTCAGCGATTCGGAAGAGATTTTCAAGACCATGGAGGAGCTGACGAAGCTGCAGATGGAAGGAGCTGATGTTTACATGTCGGCCTTTGCCAACCTGAAGCATTTTGATTTTTTCAAGGATTTCCAGAACTGGTTTGTACCATTCTATCCTGATCATGAGGTTGTTGACGAGATCTTCAGGGATGAGATTCTTGGTCCCGGAACAAATGAGATGGCAGAAGCGATGTATAAAACGCCATTTATCTGTAATTCAGACAAATATTCACTTATTCTGAATCTAAAATATATTCCATCAGCGCAGAAAAGTATGATGCTTAAGGTGTTTCGTATGGAGCTTGAGGGTTTACAGCAACTGGACGATGAAGATTCAGGGACAGATCCAAACAGGAAATTCAGAACCAACGTTACTCAATACCTGCAGGATATTTACAGGTTTTTCAAGCTTTCTCCCTACAAGAAAGAATTCGAGGATATTTTTACAGGCAGGCTTGATATTTATAACTCAGAGTTTTTCAGGCTTACATGTAATGCACCAGAAGCGGAAGCAGGGCTTGCTGATTATTTTTTCAGCAAAGACTTTTATGAGGATGCTCTTTCACTTTACCTGAAGCAGGTTAAAGATAAGCCTGATGATGCACAATTGTATGAAAAGATCGGATACTGCTTCCAGGAAAATTCTGATTATGAAAGCGCTATGAAATATTATCTGAGAGCTGAATTGATAGACAGAAAAGTATGGACTATCAAGAAAATCGGATTTTGTCTGCGCAGGCTTGGAAGAAACGAAGAAGCTCTTGAATATTATCTCCAGGCAGGTGAAATGGAACCTGAAAATATACACACTGCAATAATGACAGCCCATTGTTATCTTGATCTGAAAGAATATGAGCAGGCACTGAAGCATTATTTCAGAATTGAATATAAGGATCCGGGTAATCTGAAAATACTGAGACCAATAGCTTATTGCTATTTTGCACTCGGAAGATTTGATGATTCTGAAAAATATTATGAGCGGTTGTCAGCAGGCAAACTGAATGCTCACGACCTCATCAATATGGGTCATTTAGCATTGTGTAAAGGGAAAAAGAAGGAAGCTATTGACCTTTACAAGCAGAGTATAGTCAATGGAGAAATAACCAAAGAAAAATTTATGGCTGTCTTCTCTGAAGATCGCACTTTACTGGTTTCGCTTGGGGTAAATCAGGATGACCTCCCAATTCTGCTTGATTATCTTCTATTTACTATCGGGTAATTTGTTTGTATCGGGCGGAGGGAGAGGCGGTCTCTCGCCCCGAGGCATTGGCCTGTCATCAGGGAATGGTCTGCCTTCGCGCATCCCGGGCCGCATGTCGCGGAAATTGGAAGAATCGTTCCTGTTTCTCCTGTTATGTCTTATCATCTCCTGCCGACGTTCATCCATCTCTTTAAGCCGGGCCAGCTGTTCCTTTGTAAGCTTGGAGTCAAGCTCTTTTCTCATCTCTTTTATATTTGAATCAAGCTCCTTCCGCAGGTTGTTCTGGAGCTCGCTGTTCATCTTTGCATATTTATCGAGGATCTGCACAATCTCGGCTTTCTGCTTCTCGTCAGGTTGAATTGTTTTGAAGAATCCTTCTCTGAAACGTTCTTCAGAAAAATATAATCTTACCGGTTTAAGCTTATTAAGTCTTATCTGAGCAGAGGTAAGCATACCAAGGATAAATCCTATCACGAGGGTTAATAAAACTAGTAGAATTGGTTTTGCTTTCATGTTTATTTAGAAATTAATTACCTGTTAAAAGGCAAACGATACTTTCATCATAGGTATCGCCTAAACCCAGGAATGAATTAATTGAAACAGATCCTTCCATCAGGTAGATTGAAATAAGGAGAATAACTATTGCAGCGACTCCGGTAAGTGCAATCCGGTAGAATACATAGTTCATGTTTTTAACAAATTCTATTTCCCGGGTTACTGTTAAGGAGGCTGAAAATATTTTATCTATCACCTTATCGCTGAATCCTTTTTTAAAATTGAAAGAGACACCTTCTTCTTCAAGCTTTCCGGCGATCTCTTCAGAATCAGAGTTGGTATTCAAAGATTCGATAATAAGCTTTTTTAAATCGGTGGTTTTCATAATTTATAATTTATCCAAAATATCTTTTAATTGTCCCTGGGCTCTTGATAGCCTTGAAAGAACTGTTCCGAGAGGCAGGTCAAGGATTTCTGCGGTCTCTTTGGTTGAGTACCCCTGTAACATCCTCATTGCCACAATAATCCTGAACTTCGGTTCTAATTTCATCAGAGCCTTATTTACAATTTCTGATGCTTCACGCTTTTCTTCACTATCAAAATCCGCAACTTCATATTCGTACATTTCATTATTCCCTTTTTGCGAGAACATTGAAAAGAACCTTTTTCTCCTTTTTATTTCATTCAGGGTAAGGTTTATTGCAATTTTCTGAATATATGTTGACAATTTTGCCTCTCCCCTGAATTCAGACAAGGAATGGTAAAGCTTAATAAATACCTCCTGTCCGATGTCTTCCGCAAACACTGAATCTCCAAGCATTCCTTTTACTGTGCGGGCAACCATTTTCTGGTAACGGTTTACAATCTCTCCGAATGCAAGCTTATCGCCTTCAATGGAAGCCTTAACCAGATCAGTGTCGTCAGTTTGCCTGTACGATTCCTTCATTATAGTTCAACTTATAGACAACAAGCCGAGAATAATTATTCCCGATTGTTAATTTTTATTAACATAAGTATTTTTCATTATGAACTTAAATGCCAGAGATAAACGGTTATTACTGACCCGGGCTAGTCTCTGTCTCTAATTTAACCTCATAATCTTTTGTATATCGGATTGGAAAGAGTTTCTGATTTTCGAAGCCGTCATTTATACTTTTGCTTTGAAAATCAAATTCTGTCTCAAGCAGGTCGGGATTATGTATTTCAGGATGTGAAATGAAATCCTTTCCATGGATAGCCAATCCGCTCAGAAAATAGTATGCTATATCATAGCCCAGCCAGGAATAGCTGAGCTCTGACGGTTCAGTCAGAAATTTTTGCCTGAAATCGTCATTGAATTTTCTGACATCTCTTCTGGAATAATCGATCCAGTAAGGAGAATAAATAACGATATCCAGATCGAAAATGAATTTTGGTTCAAGATTTTCGAGACCACGCAAAGCGGGATAACCAAATACTTTTACAGGAAACTTTTTTGATAACCCGTGGATTTCCTGGAGCGTTTCACTAATAACAGGACCCTCCTCAGAAGCAATAATTATAATATTGTCAGTTTTGGAGGAAAGAGCATGCTCAAGCCGGTTAATGGAATCATTATCAAAAGCTGATCTGCTGTAATAGAGAAATTCCTTGAACTTAATTTCTTCAAATGGAAGCCGGTTACTAAGCTCATTAATAATCTTTTCCTTAAAAATCTTTACATCCGGATCGACTCCGGCACTATCGGCATGGATAAAAACAATATTCTTGTCGTAATACTCACTTACTTTTTTGGCAATTGTATTTTGTGGTACTTCAATTGACGAATTAGCTACGAACAGATTCGGATTATTGATCAGAGCCGTATTATTGAAAAGCGGTACGGGAGAAACAACAGGTATACCAAGGGAACCTGCATAAGATGCCATTATTGACAGGTTGTGTGAGTAAACCGGCCCGATTATAAGATCCATTTCTGCCAGATCGCCACGCCTGATGAGTCTTGTCAGCTCTAATGTATCACTCTTAATATCAAATACATGCAGATTAACATCCATGCCCATCGATCGCAGAGTATCCACTGCAAGAAGAATCCCTTCATACATTTCTAAAAATCCGATAGAACGCGGATAGATCCACTCCTCAGAGCGGTTAACTGTTTTGTATATCGGTTTACCTTTAACAATTTTTGAAGAATCAATATCTGTCCTGACTGCGTTTTCTTTCAGATAAAACGGAAGAAGAACTGCAACATCAAATGAACCTTTCAGGTTTCTTACAGGTGTATAACCTGAAGGTCTCTGCCAGAGAACAACAGGTTGCTCAACTACTGCTTTTACAGTATCCGCAGCCGGAGCAACATTGACAATCGGCTGAGCTGCCTTAACAACTGGAATCCTTATATAATCACCAACCTGCGGAAACCTGATATTCCTGTTTTCTTTCCGTAATTCCCTTATGGATAATCCATATTTTTCTGCAATTGAGGCAAGTGATTCACCTCTTACAACTTTATGAAAGATATAATTTGAATCCTGAACAGCAAATTCCTGCCTGTCGGTCATGAATTCTCTCCTTGGTACAGCAATTTCAGCACCTACAGGCAGCTTTGTAATATCGATACCAGGATTGCTGGAAATAATTTCATTTTCAGATACACCATACGACTTTGCAAGAAAATAGACTGTTTCTCCCGGCTGAAGCTTATGATAAATGTATTTGATCTCATCCCTTCTGGTTCTTGGAGCAGTTGGTTGTTGCTGCGTGTTTTCAGATACTTCCCTTACAGGTATCCTAAGGGCCTGCCCTTCATTTAATCCATAAACAGCCGGAGGATTTTCCTTTGTGAGTTCCTCTACTGTTATGGCATAAGCTTTAGATATTGAATAAGCTGTTTCACCTTTTTTTACAATATGAATGTAATATGGTGTCCCTGAAATAATTACCTTGTCTTTAGATCGCTCCACAACAACCTGCGACCATGCAGGCAGTAAAAAAGTCAGGATAATTAATGTTGACAGAAAAGTTCTTATGCAGATTTTAATTTTCATTGCAAAAGTTATTTCAATGTAGCCAGAAACCGCCTGCAATTCGTTTCTATCCTCTCCCTGACATTAGTAATATCGGCTCTGACAAATTTTTCACCTGTTATTTTTTCATAAAGTTCAATATACCTTTCTGAAATTTCATTTATAAAATCATCTGACATTTCTGGCACCTTTTGTCCCTCCTGTCCCTGAAATCCGCTTGCCATCAGCCACTCCCTTACAAATTCCTTTGACAGCTGTTTCTGTTGAAGGTTTTTATCAAACCTTTCCTGGTAGCCGTCAGCATAAAAGTAGCGGGAAGAATCAGGTGTATTTATTTCATCAATAAGATAAATTTTGCCATCCTTTTTCCCGAATTCATATTTTGTGTCAACAAGAATCAGGCCATGTTCTGCGGCAATTTCCGACCCTCTCATAAATACCTCCATTGAATATTTCTCAAGAAGGTCGTATTCCTTTTTGGGTATCAGCCCTCTTTTAATAATCTCTTCACGCGATATATCTTCGTCATGATGTCCGTGTTCGGCTTTTGTTGTCGGTGTAACTATGGGTTTTGGAAAACGCTGGTGCTCCTTCATGCCATCAGCAATTGGAACACCGCAAATTTCCCGTGCACCAACCTTGTAGGTGCGCCACGAACTGCCTGTAAGATAGGCTCTTACAATCATTTCAACAGGATATGGTTTACAGATATGACCTATGGTAACTGTGGGATCAGGTGTGGCAATTTTCCAGTTTGGAACAATATCATTCGTCGCATCGAGGAATTTTGCAGCTATCTGGTTCAAAACCTGGCCCTTATATGGTATTCCTTTTGGAAGAACAACGTCAAATGCCGATAACCTGTCGGAAACTACCATTAAAAGGTATTTGTCGTTAATATTATAAACATCCCTCACTTTTCCCTTGTAAATGCTTCTCTGTCCCGGGAATTTGAAATCTGAACTCAGAATTGTCTTTACCATGCTTATAATTTATTTTCGTTTTTCTTATTTTCTGCCCCCCAATCCCCCAATAAATGTGATTGATTGAAGTAAGAACATTTGAACAAACGAATGCTGAATATAGAAGTTCTTATTTTGTTGTTCATATGTTCGTCATTCTTACTTCTTTATCCTCCTTTAGGGGAAGGGGGGTTTTGTTCTTCGTTTTCATAAGCCTTTACGATCTTCTTCACCAGCTTATGCCGGACTATATCACGTTCATCAAATTTAATTATCGAAACTCCCTCAATTCCTGAAAGGATCCGCATTGCCTGGAGCATACCCGATTCACTTTTCTTTGGCAGGTCAATCTGAGTCGAATCACCCGTCATTATGAATTTTGAATTTACACCCATACGCGTCAGGAACATCTTCAACTGGCTGACTGTAGCATTTTGGGCTTCATCGAGAATTACAAATGCATTTTCGAGGGTTCTTCCCCGCATAAAAGCCAGCGGAGCTATCTGAATGGTTCCATCTTCGAGCCATGTTTCAAGCTTTTTAAATGGCAGCATATCGTGCAATGCATCATATAAAGGCTGCAAATATGGATCAAGCTTCTCTTTCATGTCTCCAGGCAGGAATCCCAGTCTCTCTCCTGCCTCAACTGCAGGACGGGTCAGGACTATTTTTTTCACCTCCCTCTCCTTTAATGCCCTGACAGCCAGTGCTATAGAAGTATATGTTTTACCGGTTCCTGCTGGTCCGTCTGCGATGATGAGGTCGTTGATTTTATAATCGCTGACCAGAAGCAGCTGATTCACAGTGCGTGCCCTGACAGGCTTTCCGCTGATGCCGAAAACAATAACCTGCTCAAAATCGCCATTGGACGCTGATTTCATGTGCTCAGCATCGAAGAGATATTTCTCAATATCCTGTTCGTCAATACGATGAAATTTCTGATAATACTCGATCAGACTATTGAATTTTTCTGCAAAAATTGTTATCTCAGACTTCTCTCCCAAGCATTTGATTTCATTGCCCCTTGATAGTATTTTTATTTTCGGGAAAAAGCTGCGGATTTTATCAAGCAATGAATTGTTGGTGCCGAACAAAACGACAGGATCAATATCCTCAAGGAAAATTACTATCTCGGTCATTCAGGATCAAACTAATTAATTTATTCTCTCCTTCATCATTATTAACCGCAAACACTGCAAAAGTTCATAAAAAATGATTCCGGTATCACCACAAAGTAAGTTTATTTTTCTTTAGAAGCTTATCTTTGTCTCAAGTTTTTTCTCTATGCCAGTTATTACATTGACAACAGAATGGAAGCCCGAAGATATCTATCACGGTATCATAAAAGGTAAGCTCTGTAATATGTGTCCAGGGATTACAATTATTGATAATGCCTGCAGCATCCCTGCATTCAATATTGCACATGCATCTTTTGTAATCAGAAATACTTACAATAATTACCCGAAAGGAACAATACATATTATATGTGTTCATTCTGAGGCAGTTAAGGGTCAGGATTACCTGATTGTAAAGGCGAAGGAGCACTTTTTCATCGGCACAGACAATGGGATTTTCAATCTGATTCTTAATTCTGATCCCGATGAAGTTGTTAAGATCGATCACAAAGACAATTCTGATGAGCTTGAAGTTTTTGCTAAAGCTGCTTCAGAACTGGTATCGGGGAAAAAGCTATCCGACCTTGGAAAACCTATAAAGAACATAAGTGAGAGAATCCCATTGAGAGCGACTATCGATAAAGACGTTATAATCGGGAGCATTATTTTTATTGATTCATACGGCAATGCAATTTCCAATATTACTAAAGAGGTTTTTTACAGGGTTTTTGAAGGAAAAGATTACCGTATTCTTATTCAGAGCAATAAAAACTATACTGAAAATATCTTGCAAAAATACAGTGATGTACCTGTAGGTGAGATGCTTGCAAGGTTTAATTCTTTCGATTTGCTCGAAATAGCAATCAACGGAGCAAACGTATCTGAATTGCTGAGTCTTAATGTCGGGTCTGTAGTACGTATCGACCTGGTGAACAAAGCTGCCTCACCAAACCGTCTTTTTTAAATCCAGTTAATAATGAATGATATAAAGAGAAGTGCAGAAGAGTTTGAGAAACTCCTCAATATTATTAATAAGCTCAGGGCAACATGCCCCTGGGATATGAAACAGACCAATGAAAGTTTACGGAAACTGACTATTGAAGAAACTTATGAGCTTGCCGATTCAATATTCTCTAACGACGATGATGGGATCAGAAATGAGCTTGGGGACCTGATGCTTCATATTGTATTTTATGCAAAGATAGGTTCTGAAAAAGGCGCTTTTACCATGACAGATGTTTTAAAAGGGATAAATGAGAAGCTCGTTTACAGACACCCTCATGTATTCAGTGATGTTAAAGTTTCCGGTGCGTCGGAGGTTGAACAAAACTGGGAACATTTAAAAATTAAAGAGAATAATGGATATAAACCGGTTTTGTCAGGAGTTCCTTCATCATTGCCGGCTATTGTCAAAGCCAACAGGGTACAGGAGAAGGTCAGAGGTGTCGGATTCGACTGGGAGAAGCGCGAACAGATATGGGATAAAGTGATGGAAGAGATTTCTGAGCTTAAAAATGAAGTCGATGATCATAATGCCGGAAAAATTGAATCTGAGCTGGGAGATGTTATGTTCTCATTAATTAATGCTTCACGGCTTTATAACATCGATCCTGAAGCAGCTCTCGAAAAAACGAATAGAAAATTTATTAAACGATTTAATTACCTCGAGAAAGAGACAATTCTGAAAGGAAAATCTCTGCACGATATGAGTCTCGATGAGATGAATGTGATCTGGGAGGAGGCGAAGAAGGAGGATTAGACCCCTCATGTGCTCACCCCCAACCCCCTCTCTACGTTGTAAAGAGGGGGCTTAAGATCCTCATAATTAATCACTTCCCCCTCTTTACGGAGTAGAGAGGGGGAAAAGAAGGGGGTGAGTACATGAGAATTCAAAACAGAGAGCGTTTGGGGGGCTAACTAAAAATATAACTTAAAAGCTGGTAAATCACTTTCGCTGCAACAAAATCAGGTGTCTTATTGAGTGTTGAAGGGCATAATTCAACTACATCAAACCCTACAATATTTCTCTTTTTTGCGACATCCCTGAGGAAATGCATGAGCTCA
>JBGOXH010000272.1:0-3808 GCA_041479075.1 Bacteroidia bacterium
ATTTGGTCTTAATTAAAGGATATAAATACACAGTATAAACTTATATATCAACATAATACATATTTATGTATAAAGAATAGTGCGTCAGCAGAGAGGGGGGATGGGGGGTGAGTACGTGAAAACCAAAGAAAGAAATATAGCCTGGGACGTTACAAAATTATCCTATTCCCCAATTTCTCCGAAATCATCCTTAATGCAACTTTCAGATTCTGATCTTTCTTAATGAGAGAGAGGACACTCTCAGTATCTCCGGAATGTTGTGCTTCTTTCATTTGGATCATTATTTCATCAATACGTCTTTTTATTTTTCCTCCTTTGAAAAACAGGACACTGTCAGGAACAATATCTTTCAGCTTCATATCCTCTGTCTCAACAAATGTCTGCTTCTCTATCCAGATAGGACTAAGCGCATGTGAATCGGATAAAAGCTCTGCTGATAATTTCGAAATAACCGGGTCTTCATGTTTTATAAACTGCTTATCCTCAATGAATATACCCTGCTCAGTTGCAAATTTGAATTCTTCAAAAATCATTCTGAAAACATCATCATCAAACCTCAGATCGTCAGAAACAATTTCCCTGACAATGTAATCTGAAACTGTAGTAATTTCCTCTTTACCATCTTCACTTCTGATTTTCCTTTCAAATTCAGCGCTACCAAATTTAAGAAGAAGCCTTATTATCTCTTTTTCAGAAACATAAGTAGTTGGCTCATGTCTGACAGCTTTAGTGATTACCGGAGGAGGAACCGGAAGATCTTCAGCAACGGGATATCTGTTCCTGTCCTGGAACGTACGCTGCTGACGCATTTTATTAACCTCGTGGTAAAGAACTGCTTCCTGAATTTCGAGCTGAGTGCTGCACTCCTTTATATATACTGTTCTGTTTATAGTTTCAGGGATGACGGCAATAGAACGGACGATATCACGAATGAGATTTGCCTTTTTAACCGGATCATTGGCGGCTTCCTCAAGAAGCAGCTGTGTTTTGAATTGAATAAAATCAGTCTCTTTTTCTTTGAGATAATTCGTGAATTCTTCGTTGCTCACTTTTTTGGAATATGAATCAGGATCTTCACCATCAGGAAGAAGAACGATTTTCACATTCATCCCTTCTTCAAGAACAATATCAATACCTCGGATTGATGCTTTTATTCCGGCTGCGTCGCCATCATAAAGGATTGTAATGTTTGGTGTAAACCTCTTGACAAGACGCACCTGCTCCTGGGTCAGAGATGTGCCTGACGAAGCAACCACATTTTCAATATTGACTTCATGAAGCGACATCACATCTGTGTAACCTTCAACGAGATACACCCTGTCCTCCTGTGTGATAGCTTTACGCGCCTGATAAATTCCGTAAAGAATACGGCTCTTGTGATATATTTCTGATTCGGGAGAGTTGACATATTTTGCTGTTTTAGCATCAGTTTTCAGGATTCTCCCTCCGAAACCAAGAACCTGTCCCGAAAGAGAATGAATTGGAAACATCACCCTGCTGCTGAATCTATCGAAGATATGATCTTCATGCTGAATTGAAAGGCCTGTTTTAATAAGGAAATCTTTCCTGTATCCATCATCGAGCGCTCTTTGAGTAAAAGAATCGCGTTTTTCAAAGCTATAGCCAACTTCAAACTTTTTAAGAGTGTTCTGATGGAAACCTCTCTCCCTGAAATAGGAAAGGCCTACCGATATTCCCTCATCGGTCTGGAAAAGATTTTCGGAAAATTGTCTCGAAGCATATGCCGACAGAACAAGAAGAGATTCCCGTTCATTCTGCTTCTCAAGCTCTTCCTGGGTAAGCTCTTTTTCAATAACCTCAATATGATATTTTCTGGCAAGATATTTAAGCGCCTCGGGGTAAGTGAGATGCTCATGCTCCATAATAAAGTTGACCGAGTTTCCGACCTTTCCGCATCCAAAGCATTTAAAGATCTCCTTCGATGGCGATACCGTAAATGAGGGTGTCTTTTCATTATGGAACGGGCACAATCCCAGGTAGTTAACACCACGTTTTTTCAGGGGGACAAATTCCTGGATCACATCAACTATCTGTGCAGCATCGAGGATTCTTTCTATAGTAGGACGATCAATCATGGACCAAAGATATTAAAATTTGACGGCCCCCCAACCCTCCTGCCGGGGAGAAACAACCCCCCAGCCGCTTCGCGTCTTTCCCCCCTGCCTTGCTCCGCCGTAGCGGCTACGCGAAGGCGAAGAAGGGGGGCTAATTCTGTGTCATTTTAGAAACTATCGTAGGTCAATAATTTAGGCCCCCTTTAGGGGGCAAGCCATCAGCCGGCTGGCTGATGGTTGGGGGTTTCTTTGTAATACAGGCCTCACCCCCTCCCGTCCCCCGCTCCAACAGAGAGCGGGGGAAGCTGTTTTAAAAGTTCTTTAAATTTCTTTTTTCAATACTTAAAAATCACTTACTTTATAACGACTTTACCTGAAATGAGAAAACATTGTTTATTAATATCAGTACTATTATCGTACAGTATTTCATTGTACTGTCAATCGCCCAATCCCATAAAGTACCAGTCACTTGAACCTTACGATTTTCATCTTCAGTATTTAAAACATGACTCTGCTCTGTTGATTGATGTAAGAGAATCATTTGAATTCAGAGGAAAAAGGATCAGGGATGCAATAAACATTCCTTCATCCAGCAATCTCGAGTTTGCCACCAACTCCATTGATAAAAACTTTTCCCTCTTTTTTTACTGTACAACCGATTACAGAAGCAGACGGGTTGCAGAATTCTTCTATGATAAAGGTTTCCGGAAAGTTTACAACCTGGAGGGAGGGATTGTTGCATGGAGGAAGGATGGTTTTCCTGTTGTTAAAGGTAAGAAGGTCTTAACCCGTTAAATCGGATTATAAACTTAAATTTTTAATGATTTATTTGTTCATTTCTTTTGGAGGAGCAAAAGAAATGAACGAAAAGACCGCAAGACCTGCAAGACCTTTCTCTAACATAAACAATTTCACTAACTTTGAAACTAAATAAAATAGGGAACCCATGTTTTCAGGAATAGTCGAAGAAGCCGCACCGGTAGTCAAAATTGAAAAAGAAAAAGACAACCTTCACATAACTATGAAATGCTCATTTACAAAAGAGCTGAAAATTGATCAGAGCATTTCTCATAACGGTGTGTGCCTCACTGTCGTAAAAAAAGAAAAAGATACCTATACGGTTACTGCTATCAGGGAGACTCTTGAAAAATCAAATCTAGGCCTGCTGAAAGTAGGCGGCAAGGTGAATCTTGAACGCAGTGCTAAGCTCGACGGCCGTCTCGACGGACATATGGTGCAGGGACATGTTGACCAGACAGCTGTCTGTACTGATGTAAAAGAGGCAGGAGGAAGCTGGTACTATACCTTTGAATATGAACCGCTTCAGGATGATTATCTGACTGTTGAAAAGGGATCTGTTTCCGTAAATGGAGTCAGTCTCACTGTTGTAAACTCCCAACCGAAATCATTCCAGGTTGCAATAATTCCTTTTACCTATGAGGTAACCAACTTTCATCAGATCAAAAAAGGAATAGTCGTAAATATCGAGTTTGATATTCTGGGGAAATATATTGCAAAGATTTTAAAGCTGCAACTGGGAAGATAGTCTATCGCTTCGTTCCATCTATCATTCCGCTAGCGAGGATTTATAATCCGTGCCTTAAAAGTGGGGCTTTGCCCCACACCCCATTCGTTCATTTCTTTTGCTTGCCCAAAAAACTGGGGCGTTGCCCCATACCCCAGTTACTTTTTTGTCTTGATACAAAAAAGTAACCAAAAAAAATCAAGGCTGC
>JBGOXH010000229.1:0-4780 GCA_041479075.1 Bacteroidia bacterium
AACCTAGTGCTAAAAGAAATAGTTGTCTCGCTGTTTCGACACCCTTTAACAGTATCTATGAAGGAAATACCGCAGAGTGGAAAAGCCAGCGCTTTTAACCACAGTTGGTCGGATTATATTGACCACCAAAAGCCAGAGTTAAATACTTGTAGTATAATTATGTATGTTAAGTGTTATCAGGAGGGATTTTGAAGTGGTTAAAGAAGGATGGATTTTATACTTAGGTCACTTGCTTCCCCATAATTATTTTAAAATATTTGGAGCATATTTAAATTATGTTTTACTTTGTATTACAAAGTACTTTTATACTATGAAAATCGATACCAAATCCATTGAGGATATAAAGACAATCAGGAAAATTATGGAAGAATCTTCCAGATTTCTTTCTTTGAGCGGTCTTTCAGGAGTATTTGCAGGGGTTATAGCAATAGCCGGAGCCCTTGTTGCATACTTTTTTATTCTGAACAACGGGAGCATTCATTATGATGAATATTTCAGGAGCCTTTCGGCCAAAGAGACTCTAACCCTCAGATGGCAGCTTTTGGCAGATGCAGCTATTGTACTGGTTCTTTCGGTTTTATTTGCTCTCTATTTTTCATTTAAAAAGGCAAAGCGTGACGGAAAGAATTTCTGGACCCCTGTTTCTAAAAGGCTGCTTATAAACCTTCTTATTCCACTGACCACAGGAGGTGTTTTTATTATTGTACTACTGTTTCAGAACCATATCCAGCTAATAGTTCCCGGTTTTCTGATTTTTTACGGTCTTGCGCTGGTAAATGCAGGGAAGTTCACTTATGGTGAGATTTTTTACCTTGGATTACTTGAAATAATTACCGGTCTTATCTCAGCCTTGTTTCCTGGCTGGGGTCTGATATTCTGGATATTCGGTTTTGGTATCCTTCATATAATCTACGGACTGGTAATGTACAGAAAATACGAGGCATGAAAGATCTTATTTCCAACATAAACAAGGTTTTTGAAAGCAGGGTCAGATTGGGAATAATGTCAGTCCTGATGGTAAACGATACTTATGATTTTAACAGCCTGAAGGAAACTCTGAATGTAACTGACGGGAATCTTGCAAGTCATCTGAAAGCTTTGGAGGAAAAGGGGATGATAAAGGTCAATAAACAATTCATCGGCCGTAAACCAAATACAAGCTACTCAGCAACTGAGACGGGAATGGCTGAATTCAGGCATCATTTAAAAGCTCTGGAAAACCTGATTGGAGAACAATAATTTTTTTTATAGTTACACTTTGTAATTCAAAGTACTTTTAAACTAATATATAAATATTATGAAAATTGAAATCACAAATCAGAACAAATGGTACCAGTCCCTGACGGTAAAACTTGCATTACTGGCAATCCTGGGCTTGCTCTTACTTGTCCCTCTCCAGATGATCAAACAGGTTATCACGGAAAGGCAACTGAATGCTGAAAAGGTTAAGAAGGAAATAGCAGATCAATGGGCTGCAAAACAATGTTTCTCAGGTCCTGTGATCAATATCCCCGTTCGCACGATTCCGTCTGAAAAGGATGAAAGATCCATAACCAAATTATGGCATATCTTACCTGAAAGCCTCAATATTACCGGAAATATCAAACCGGAAATAAGATACCGTGGGATTTATAAGTCAGTAGTGTATGAATCCGAGTTGAAAATAAATGGGTATTTTATTGTTCCGGCAGAAGGTGTTTTAAAAAATTATAAAGTTTTATGGAATGAGGCTTATTATACTGCAGGTATTTCAGATAACAGAGGTCTTAAGGGCAAAATCATACTGAAAATTGATTCGACAGAACTGGAAGCAGAACCAGGAGTCAGGGACAATGACATTTTTCTATCTGGTATTTCATTTGTTAGTCCTGTTCTCATTCCCGGCAATAAGGTCACTATAGACATGAGCATCAGCCTGTCAGGTTCTGAAGGATTGCAACTGACTCCACTTGGAAAGTCAACTATTGCTCATCTTGAATCAGACTGGACCTCTCCAAGCTTTAACGGGAGCTTCCTGCCGGTAAAAAGGAATGTAGATGAAACAGGATTTACTGCAGACTGGGAAGTGACCCACCTGAACAGGAATTTTCCTCAGAACTGGACAGGAAGTGCATTTCATCCGATGGAAAGTTCATTTGGCCTGGATCTTTTTCAACCAGTTGATCATTACCAGAAGTCCTGGAGAAGTTCCAGATATGGAATACTTTTCATTGCTCTCACATTTCTTGTTCTAATCTTTCTTGAAATCACAAGGAAGGAAGCAATTCATATTTTCCACTATTTCCTGGTCTCGCTGGGGCTTGTCCTCTTTTTCTCACTTCTGAATTCTCTCAGTGAGCAGGTCGGATTTAATTTAGCCTACCTGATTTCATCCGTTGCAACAATTTTGATGATCTCTATTTTTACTGGCACTCTTTTCAGAGAAAAAAAGACAGCATTGATTGTATTTGGTATGCTAGTGATTTTATACTCATTTATTTTCGTCCTTCTGACTCTGAATGATTATGCTTACCTTGCTGGTAATATTGGTCTGTTCCTGTTGCTTGCTATTATTATGAGACTCGCAAGCAATCTAGAACTTATCAAAAAGGCGACATTATTTGAAACAGCCGAGAAAAAGGATAATTAACATCAAATTGAATAGTTTTAGGGTAAGGCTGCCCCAAAATTAATCTGAGACAACTTTACTATTTCCAGAAATTAATACATAATTGGAATAACCACCGATCCAGACTTTATTTAGCCAGAATAAATTGA
Source organism: Bacteroidia bacterium (assembly GCA_041479075.1). Classification (GTDB taxonomy): domain Bacteria; phylum Bacteroidota; class Bacteroidia; order Bacteroidales; family VadinHA17; genus LD21. The sequence continues at coordinate 2,758 of JBGOXH010000229.1, forward strand.
CCACCAAAATCCGGAGTTAAACACTTGTTGTTTTGTTATGTATGTTAAGTTGTATCAGACCGGCCAAGTGTGGTCAACGCGCCCGGATTTTGCAGTCTGATCACAACGCCAATAAGCTTGATGACTTGCTGCCAAATAATTGGAAAGCTCTGGAATAATTTTGAATTCTTTACAAAATCAGATGCGTTCAGCTATTCGCCAATAAATTTTCCATAAATTTGACTTAAGCTTACTATTCTAAAGCAATTAATTCAATTTTTAATAGTCCCCTTTTTATGAAAAAAACTTTCCTCTTAGTTAGCTTATCGCTTATTTTCATATTGGGATATGCCAGCAGGCCGCGGCTTTCTTTCTTCTGTGAGCTTCAGGGAAAAGAGTTTAACGAGCTTTTTGCTGATACAGCGCTTATTAGGGAACTGGTCGATATGAAGGTAGCGATCCGGATTGGATTACATGATTTTAGTCCTGAAAGAACCCAAACAATACAGAAGCTGAACAAGGCAGGCATTCCACTTGTTGCATGGCTCTTACTTCCTGAGAAAGATGGCTATTGGTTTAATATGCATAATGGCGAAAAAGCCGAAGCCCGCTATGATAATTTTATAAAATGGACTTCGGATAATAATTTAATATGGGCCGGTATAGGTTTAGATTTAGAACCCGATATGAATGATGAAAAGTTAGCTCTTTCTCATCCATGGATATTGGCCTGGAAGGTTTATAAGCGACTCTATGATAATAAATCTGTCAGGGATGGTAAACAACTTTACCATTCGCTAATTGCGAAGATGAAAGCAGATGGCTATTCAGTTGAAAGTTACATCATTCCATTTGTTTATGAAGAAAGAGCCAGGAAAACTTCTTCAGTCCAGAAACTGCTAGGTATTGTGGATATCGAAACTGATAAGGAAATACCAATGCTATACACAAGTGCAATGGGTAACCCGGGAATAATTCCATTATATCATCGGGATAACATGCCAATAGCACTTGGAAGTACAGGCGGGGGAGTTAAAATCCAAGGTATAGAACTTGCAGCATTGAGCTGGGATGAGTTAGAACGCGATTTACTGATAGCTTCAAAACTTACTGACGAAATTCATATTTTCTGTCTGGAAACTTCGGTTCAAAAAGGCTTTTTAAATAAAATTAAAAATCTGGACTTTGATAAAAGATCACCTGATATCTCGGTAGAAACAGAGAAGCAGAATAAAATTGATGGAACTATAAGATTCATTATTGCTATACTGAATCATCCTTTCTGGCTGACCGTTGTAGTTCTTGCAATACTTGTGGGAATACTTTTTGGAATATATAAACTTATTACCGGTATTTTCAGATTATTTAGAAGGAAGTAGGGATACATTGTTTCGGGAAAAATTTCAATACTGGAAACTGGATACAAAAGAACTCTGATTTTGAATGGCCTAAAAAAGGGGGAAGCTTACAACAATGGGAAAGCCAGTGACCTTGGCCTCAGTTGGCTGAAATAAATTGACCGCCAAAAGCCGGAGTTAAATCCTTGTTGTTTAGGTATGTATGTTTAGTGCTATCAGACACTTACAGTTTTAAATTGTGAGTGTTTTTTTTTTACTCCAGTTTTTGCGCCAAGTTTTGAACGAAAATGGGACGTTTTTAACCTAAAAAATGAGTTGGAATTATTCCTCTCCCTACAAGAGCATCATCTGATGAAATTTGATGCGGTAAAAAGATGGTTATATGTCTGTATATTAATGCTTTGTAAAATATAAATGCTCCAAATGGAAGTTACGATACGTTTACTGGTGCAATGAATTGTACCGTTCATCATAGATTAACACCCGATCTTCACCTTTTTTCCCTTATCTCATAAACAATGAAAAAGATGCTTAGGATGAGTAACGGGATACCCATGGCAATCCCCGCCCCACAATCGCTTGTGCATAGAAAAAAATTCTCATAACACATCCCAATAAACCAAAGGATAAAGATAACACCTGCTGCTAACTCATTCTTCCATGAAATGACATAGCCAATAACGAAT
>JBGOXH010000002.1:0-26502 GCA_041479075.1 Bacteroidia bacterium
ATTCTTCTCCCACAGGAACGAATTCGGACAATGGGATCCGAAAAATCAAAGGCCGGAACTATGGAATATCTTCAACGGGCATAAAAATTTTGGCGAACATTTCAGAGTCTTCCCGATCAGCAACTGGACAGAACTTGATGTCTGGCAATATATTCTCAGTGAAAAAATAAAACTTCCGGGACTCTATTACACTCACCGGCGTAAGATTTTCCAGCGTAACGATGTTTATCTTGCATGGGCTCCTTTTATGCAATTAAAACCCACTGAAAAAGTTTTTGAAGCCGATGTAAGATGCAGGACCATAGGCGATATAACCTGTACGGGGGTGACCCTATCCAAGGCTGAATCACCCGAAGAGGTTATCGCGGAAATAGCTGCAACCAGGATAACAGAAAGAGGAGGAAGATACGACGACCAGAGGTCCGAAGCAGCGATGGAGGACAGAAAGAAAGAGGGATATTTTTAATAGCGCAGAGCACAGGGCACAGAGCACAGAGCAAAATATCCTGAGCTCTGAGCCCTGAGCAATTATAACTTAGATTCAATTCATAATAGATGGGAAATAACCCTGAAAATAAAAGTCTTCTCAGATTCATAACAGCAGGCAGTGTAGATGACGGTAAAAGCACTCTCATCGGGAGATTGCTTTACGACAGCAAAGCAATATTTGAAGACCAGATGGAACATATTGTCCAGTCGAGCAAACGACTTGGGAGAGAAAATATCGATCTGTCACTTTTAACAGACGGACTGAGAGCGGAAAGGGAGCAGGGAATAACTATTGATGTTGCTTACCGACATTTTTCAACACCGGCAAGACGATTTATTATTGCCGATACCCCGGGTCATATTCAGTACACCCGGAATATGGTAACAGGAGCAAGTACAGCCGATCTCGCCGTAATTCTTATTGATGCAAGGAATGGCATGCTGGAACAAACAATTCGACATTCATATATAGCAACATTGCTTGATATCAGGCATATAGTATTCTGTATCAATAAGATGGATCTGATAGATTATTCAGAATCAGTTTTCATGAAAATAAAAAACGATCTGTCAAAACTGGTTGATAAGCTTAACATAAGAGATGCTCATTTCATTCCAATCAGTGCTTTGAATGGTGATAATGTTGTCGATTATTCAGAAAAAATGAAATGGTACCATGGAAAAACTTTCCTCAACCTGATGGAAACGATAGAAATAAAGAAGGATAAGAATTCTCAGATAGCACGATTCCCTGTCCAGACTATAATCAGACCTCTCTCTTCAGAATATCACGATTACAGAGGTTATGCCGGAAGAGTGGCAGGCGGCACTTTCCACACCGGCGATGAAATTATCGTTCTTCCCTCAATGCTTAAATCAAAAATCAGCGGAATTGATGATGCAGTGAAAAATCTTTCGGAAGCGAGTACCGGGGATTCAGTCTGCTTTACACTTCGGGATCCGATTGATATCAGCAGAGGCGATATGATAGTAAAACCCGAAGAATTACCACATTCAGCGCAGGATATAATTCTTATGGTCTGCTGGTTTAATGAAAGACCGCTTAAAACAGGAGTAAAATATCATATCAGGACTAACACCAACGAAACCACCTGTGTCATTAAATCGGTCAATTATAAGATAAACATCAATACCCTTGAGAAGAATACGACAGATAAGGACATAAGGATGAATGATATGTCGAACATAAGTATCCGGACATCAAAACCTTTATTCTTTGATCCTTATATAAAAAACAATATAACCGGAAGCCTGATTTTTATTGAAGAAGGTACAAATGAAACAGTTGGAGCAGGAATGATAATTTCAGAAGATCAGGTATCAGATTCAGACAAAAAAACTTTATAGTTCTCATTTATGCAGGATATTAATAATAAATATGATTTACGCCGTAATATATTAAATCAGTCAGGAATTGTAATCTGGCTCACAGGCTTACCGGGCTCGGGAAAATCGACATTGGCAAATGAACTCGAAATAAAATTGCTGCAAATAAAGAAATTTGTTTATGTCCTCGATGGAGATAATATAAGGAACGGGCTTAATTCTGACCTGGGATTTTCGGAGGATGACCGGAATGAAAACATACGCAGGATAGCCGAACTGGCAACATTATTAAAAGATGCATCAATTATAACAATTGTTGCGTTTATATCTCCCTTTAGAAAAATGCGTGAATTTGCCAGAATGCGTGCCGGGAAAGAAAATTTCCTTGAGATCTATATAAAAGCAACACTGGAGACCTGCATTAAAAGAGATCCAAAAGGATTATATAAAAAGGCGATAAACAATGAGATACCTGATTTTACAGGAATAACTTCTGCTTACGAAGTACCTTCAAATCCTGACCTGGTAATAGATACGGAGAAATTAAGCATTAAGGAATCGACAGATCTGCTAACCGAATTTGTTTTGAAACATGTTAATATAATGCCTTAAATGTACGCTGAATCCAAACTTCCAAAGTACCCTCCGGTATTCGTGGTCAGAATTGCCGATTCAATCAGAAGGAGACTGACTAAAATCAGCCGGCAGTTTACTCATCCCAATGTTATAATGCTTGAACAGATTCAGAATATCTGGATTCTTGGCGCTATAAGTGTGGCAGCTGAATTGGGTTTAGCCGATCTCTTAAAAAATGGACCAAAAACCATTGCTGAATTAGCGTCTTTGACCGGGATGCTTGAAGACCCTCTATACAGAATAATGAGACTTCTTGCATCTGAAGGAATTTTTAAAGAAAGAAAAGATAAAAGATTTTATAATACTCCGGTATCTGAATCATTGCTGGAAGATGAGCTGAAGTATTTTGTACTACATACTCTTAACAAGCTTCAGTTCCAGGTTTCAGGTGAAATGATACATTCCGTTAAAACGGCAGAAAGTACATTAGGACTATTCATTAAAAATGATACATTTGATCATATTGGTCAATCGAAGGAATTGAACGACCTGTATAACAAGGCAATGACAAATACCTCAAAAATGCAAGTTGCAGCTATTCTGTCAGTTTTTGATTTTGGAAAATTCAAACATATGGTTGATATTGGAGGCGGAACCGGATTGATACTTTCTGCTATTCTCTCAAAATATAAGAAGATAAAGGGTACACTCTTCGATCTGCCTCATGTTGTTGATAATTCAAAGGATCTTATTAAAGATCAGGATATTCTTAATAGACTTAAGATTATTACAGGCACTTTTTTTGAAGCAATCCCGGCAGGTGGCGATCTCTACATGATGAAAAACATCCTGCATTGCTGGAATGATGAAAATTCTGTTAAAATTTTACTAAACATTCAGAAGGTCTTACCAAAAGAAGGGAAATTATTGATTATCGAAACTATAATTAAGAATGATAACAAACCTTCGTTTGGGAAAATGACTGACATTTATATGATGGTAGGCCTGGGGGGCAGGGAAAGAACCGAAAAAGAATACCAGATTCTTCTTAAAACGGCAGGTTTCAGAATTGAAAAAATTATACCAACATTGTCTCCCCTGAGTTTAATTGTTGCTATACCAGACTGAGGTGGTTAAATTTCAGTATTATATCTTTGCCTTTTAAATGAATAATTGTAATCTTCGTCAATATTTATTAGGACTTGAAGCCTGTAATAATAACAAATAGCCTTAGGAAAAGGTATAATGGGTCTGATATTGAAGCTCTTAGAGGAATCAATCTGACCGTTAATGAAGGTGAGTTTTTTGGTTTGCTTGGTCCCAATGCTGCAGGCAAAACCACACTTACTTCAATAATTTGCGGTTTAATCAGCGCCACTTCCGGAGCTGTAAATATTTTTGAAAAAGATGTCACTCGTTCTTTAGGCGTTGTGAAAAAGCATATAGGGCTGGTTCCCCAGGAAATTGCACTTTATGATACTTTAAGTGTGGAGGAAAACATCAGGTTTTTTGGACATCAGCAGGGGATTCATGGATCAGAATTAAATAATAAAACAGATGACTTAATTAGTGTTTTCAGTCTTAAAGAACATAAGTCAAAGCTGATTTCCCGGTGCTCAGGCGGGATAAAAAGACGGGTTAACCTTATCTGCGGTATCATACACGAACCTATTCTGCTGCTCCTTGATGAACCAACGCTCGGCGTTGATACCCAGCTTCGCGAAATGATATTTGAATATCTGACGGAATTAAATAAAAAAGGTGCAACTATCATATATACAACACATTATATGAAAGAAGCAGAATTGCTCTGCTCCAGGGTAAACATAATTGATCATGGTGAAATAATTGCCGATGGAAAGCCTTACGACCTGATTGCCGAAAACAATGGATGCACTGACCTTGGTCAGGTTTTCATCAAAATGACAGGAAGAGACTTACGTGACTAGAATTAAAAGATTATACAGAAAGAGAATAATTATCTATTGAAAAAGTTTCTCTCCATATTAAAAAAAGATGCTCTGCTGTTATTAAGAGACTGGCCCGGACTGGCAATTTTATTTATAATGCCTGCAGTGTTGCTTATCATTATTACTTTTGCCCAGGAAAATGCTATTCCTTCAAAAAAATCCACATTTGAATTGATAATTGTCAATGCCGATTCTTCGGTCCTGGGAGATAATATCGTAAATGATCTTGCAAGTTCAGAATATCTTAATCTTATCAGGTTAAATACACCAGGTGAAGCCAGAAAAGCAATACTGGATGGCATATCTCAGTTTGCTTTGATTATTCCTGACAGCGCAACAGAAAAACTCTTTGATCTTATAAAAGTACTTCCTGAAAGTAAAGAGCATGCAGAGGAGATCCCTTCAGATGACCTTGCCGGAATTACCTTTCTTTATGATCCGGGCTTGCAGAAGTTAATTAAAAATGCTGTGATTGGGCCACTGAAAACGGTCATTCAGTTGTCGGCTGTAAAAGTTTTAATGACCCGATATACTGAAGAAGTAAATAAATCTTTAACAAAGCAGTCATCTGATCTTGCAGCCTCTATTTCAAATAAAGATTTTTTCAGTAAGATACCAGATTTCCCATACAGGAATGAAGTCATAAAAAAATTTCGGGAAGAGCTGGAAGTCATGACAAAAGAGGGTTCAAGGATAAAATTACCTGTCAATCCTTCTTTTAATTCAGATATAATAAAGATAGATGAACTAATCGCGGGCAGCGAAGAATCGGAATTCAATCCAAATGCTCTCCAGAATAATATTCCAGCATTTACTCTTTTTGCGATGTTCTTTATTGTAATTCCTCTGGCAGGGAGCATAATAAATGAGAAGAATTATGGGACTTATAAAAGGCTTCGAACGCTTCCTGTTACCTACCTTGAAATAATCTCATCAAAGATTACAGTTTTCCTTATCGTCTGCATACTTCAGTTCATCTTCCTGATGTTTGTAGGAATATATATAATGCCCAAATTAGGAGAAATATCTGCAATTAATCTCGATGTAAACTTTCCGGCTCTTTTCATCGCATTAATCGCCAGCAGCCTTGCAGCAATCGGTTTCGGGATCATTGTCGGCACTTTTGCTTCAACACATGGTCAGGCTGCAACTTTCGGATCAGTTATGGTGGTAATTCTGGCTTTGCTCGGTGGTATTTTTGTCCCTGCAACTCTTTTACCTGAGACGCTAAGAAAAATCAGCATTATCTCTCCGTTACGCTGGGGCGCTGATGCATTTATCGGAATGTTTGCCAGGGATGAAGGAATTAGCAGGATATGGAAAGAAATCTGTTTGTTGATTGGTTTCTTTTGTATTTCTTTATTATTGTCTGTCCGTACTTTTAAGAAACATTGAGGAGTGTTTTTTAACACTTCATGAAATTGACCTTGTTTAAAAATCCTGATTGAATAATTATCCCCTGCAACTTTAGTGCTCTAAGGATAAAAGCGTTATCTTTAACTTTTTGTTAATGCTGATGACAAAATAGGTTAAATTATCTTGTTTTTATTCAGGAATAAAATTAACATGAAAGAAAAAGATCTGATGGTGAATTGTCCGGAGCACCAGGCGATATATTATGCTGAAAAGGATGACGGGACTTATGGTCCATTTCAAACGGGCGATTATATGGCAGGAAATTATATTGATGACCATTTATATAAACTTACCGGCAACCTATATAAATCGCTTACTGAGCAATTGAAAAACGGAGAAATCAGCCCTATTTATTTTTTTATGAATATTGAAATGTTGACTGTTCCTGAATTGGCTTCACGAGTCGGAATTTCAAAAAGATCTTTAAAAAAACACCTTAGTCCCGAGGGATTTAAAAAGCTAAATATTTCGAAATTAAAGCGTTACGCAGATATTCTTAATATAAAGGTTGCAAATATGTTCCAGATTATCGATACCATTGAGGATGAGAATTGGGATGTTGGATACCAGAATAAAGTCCGCAGATCAAAACCTTTTCTTATTTCTCAGGTTGCAACAAAAAATCCCTTAATAGTTGAAACAAGAATAATTGAAAATCCGAAATGATTCAAATATCGGTCCGACAGTACAGCAGTTCAAAGTTTATCCGGCACACTTACCGCTTCAATTTAAATCCATAGCCTGAATACTTTTAAGCCGATATTTTTAGTGTTTCTGTATAAACTAAATATCCACCGCAACCTTGGTGCTCGAATGATAAAAGCGTTATATTTGACCTTATTTTAAAACTGGTGACAAAGAAATTGATTTATTTAATTTTTATTCAGGAATAAAATTAGCATGAAAGAAAAAGATCTTGTGGTTGATTGTCCCTATCAGCAGGTGATACTTTATGCTGAAAAGGGTGACGGGACTTACGGTCCCTTTCAGACCGGATCTTATATGGCAGGCTATCATATTTCCGAGCATTTTAAGATTACGGATCACCTTAACAAATCACTACTCGAGCAGCTGAGAAACGGTGAAATAAGCCCGGTTTGCTATTTCATGATGATTGAAGGCCTGACTGTTCCTGAGCTGGCAGACCGTACAGGAATATCAAAAGCTTGTGTTAAAAAACATATCACCCCAGGTGGTTTTCAGAAAATGAGGATTTCCAGCCTTAAGCGCTATGCTGATGTTCTGAATATTCCATTAGCAAATATGTTCCAGATCATTAGTACAATTGAGGACGGGAACTGGGATATGGGATACCAGGGCGAAATAGATCATTCAAAATCAGGTACCATCTCACAGACAAAAACAAAAAATCCCATATTAATTGAAACAAAAGTAATTAATAACAACAAAAACAATAAATGACTCGAATCCCGTTCCGCCATATTATGGCAGCTCACTGTGAATCCGGCACAGTTACCGCTTTACTTAACCACCATGGTATGAAAATCTCCGAACCAATGGTTTTTGGTATTGCAAGCGGAATATTCTTCGCTTATCTAAAACTTCCTTCAATGGATTTCCCGACATTTGCAGTAAGAAGCATGCCGGGACAGGTTCGGAGCAAGTTTGCCGACAGGACAGGTGTAAAATTCAAATCCAGGACATTCAGGAATCCGGAAAAGGCTGAAAGAGAGCTTAATGATCTGCTTGATAAAAACCAGCCTGTGGCGGTTCAGGTTGACTTTTTTTACATGAACTATTTCCCTGCCTGGTATCGCATTCATGTCAATGTGCATTTTATTACGGTAATAGGAAGAGAGGGCGATAAATATTTTGTAAGCGACAGCTATCATCCGCAAATTGCCGAGATCGACAGGGAAGCTCTTACAAAAGGACGCTTTGCCGGCGGTTCAATGGCACCTAAAGGATTCATGTTCTACCCCATTTATGTCCCGGAAAAAATAGATTTTGAAAAAGCAATCAGGGATGGCATAAAAGGTGCGACCTATAATATGCTTAAGATCCCGCTCCCGTTTCTTGGAGTAAAAGGGATCCGCAGATTTGCTGATAAAATACTCGACTGGCCTATGTATGCCAAGGATGAAGATTCTCTTGCTGACAAGATCTTCAGAATCACAATTTTTCTTGAAGACCAGGGAACAGGTGGTGCAGGATTCAGGTTCCTGTACGCTTCTTTTCTTCAGGAAGCCGCGAAAGTGCTCAACAATCCGCGACTTGACGATATGTCAAAAGAGATGATGAAGATAGGCGACGGATGGCGGGAAATCTCTCTCGCTTCTGCAAAAATTGCAAAACAAAGAGACTTCAGCAGGGAAAAACTTATGGAAATCGGGAATTTGCTCCGTGTAAGAGCTGACCTCGAAGAAGCATTTTTCATAAACCTTAGAAAAGAGTTGTTAAATCATAAATAAACCGTATATACGATGCCATTTGATTCACTTGAGGAAATAAAACTGGAAGTTAAGAAACTGATTATTGAAACCCTTAAATTTGAAAATGTCAAACCTGAAGATATTCTGGATGATGTAAGCTTTTTCAGTGGAGAAAATACTATTAAAATTGATTCAATTGATGTTATTGAACTGGTGGTGACCATACAGAAGAAATTCTCTGTTAAAATCGACGACCAGAACCTTGCCAAAGACATTATTAATACGGTTAATACTATAGCTGAATTTGTCTATTCTCAGCACCATAAAGCCTGATTCCTTTTTCTAAAGTATATAGTTTGTGCATTTCGTAATTAACAGGTAATTAATTACTTTCATCGGGTTAAAAATTCGGTGCTGGTATTTTCCTAAAATGATAATTGATGAAGAAAAGTACAAAAAGGAATTTTCTCAATTTAATGATGGCGATAAGATTCACCACCTTATTTAAAATCGTTTTTCACTATGGAATAGGTATTAATCCTAAATTTATCCTCCGTTTTTTGTCCTTAATACCAATTTCAATTCTGGTTGAGATTTTTATTTTGATTGAAAAAATAAAATATGGGGAAAAAGTTAAAAAAACCAGCATAGAAAGACCTCCGGTTTTTATCATTGGACATTGGAGATCAGGAACCACCTTTCTTCAACAGCTTATTCACCTTGATAATCAGTTTACTGCACCAACTGTAGTTCAGATAGTTACTCCTGAACACCTCCTGATAAGTTCAAAATATTGGGTGCCAATATTAAATGCATTAATGCCAAAAAAACGGCCAATGGATGAAATTGAAATGAAACCACTGGCTCCTTTTGAAGATGAATGGGCACTTCTCAGAATGGGCTCCGAAACACCTCTTCTTAAGGTATTCTTTCCTTCTTCAGAAACTAAATTTCTTTCGGGTACCGGAGATTTCATTCCACAGGGGGAAAAACTTATAAAATGGAAGAAAAATTTTATGATATTTTCAAAAAAAATTACATATCTCACTAATAAACAAATTGTTTTTAAAAATCCATTTCATACGCCAAGGATGTCAATAATTGCAGATATGTTTCCAGGCGCCCGTTTTATACACATCGTCAGACATCCATTCAAAATCGTTCCTTCTGCGATCTATACATGGAATATAGTTTCAGACCAGAATGCTCTTAAAAGCGGATGGAAGAGCCCTTCGGTTGAGGATACAGCAGAAATCGTAAGTGAATTCTGGCTTTCTGTTAATGAAAATAAGGGCAGATTAAAGAATAATGAATTTGCTGAGGTTAAATATGAAGATCTTGAAATCAATCCGGTCAGGGAATTGAAACGTATTTATGAAAAACTCGACCTGCGGTTTGCACCCGAATTTGAAGCCGGTATAATTCAATTCTTGGAAGAAAAAAAGAATTATAAGAAAAATGTTTTCACCTTATCAGACGAAGAGAAAACAATTATCAGTAAAAAACTGAGGAACTATTTTCAGGCTTATAACTACGAAATTCACTAAGAGATAAGTTTCTTGACATGCTATTATTAAATAATCACAGATAGATTTAAGTGCAAAAATTTAACTTAATGATATTTTTTTAACTTTGATATTCTACTGAAATAGCGGCATAATATTTTTAAATCAATTTATTTATCAAAATAAACCTTCATCATTAATTTTAAAACCTGATTAAAATGAAAACAAAAAAAATCTTAACCTTGTTAGTTGTATTATTAATTGGTTGTACTACTATTTTTGCACAGGGATTTAAACCCCCGTCACCCGGAAAAGCTGTTGTATATTTTTGCAGAGTGTCAGCGTATGGCTTTGCTGTTTCTTTTGAATACTTCCATAATGATAAATACATTGGAATAGCCAAAGGGTCGAACTATATCCGCTATGAATGTGATCCCGGAGAACAATTATTCTGGGTTTCTACAGAGAATAAGGAATTTGTGACTGCCGACCTTAAGGAAGGTGGTACATACATTATTATTGTTGATATAATTATTGGTGCATGGAAGGCACGTGTCGGATGTTCTCCTATTGATGCCAGCGATGAACGTTTTGCAAGAGCAAAATCACTTATAAACAAAGAACCACCCGTTGAAACGCCGCAGAAAAAAATTGATGATATGAATAAAAAACTCGACAAGTTCATTGTTGAGAATCTTGATAATTATAATAATAAATGGAAAAACGAGAAAAACTTTAAGCATATTTCTCCTGAAATGGCTATTCCTGAATCTGAGATGAAATAGTCTGATTTGAATAACAAAAATCCCGGGAACATCACCCGGGATTTTTTTTTGATTTGACTGTAACATCTATCGATTATGAATTTGAAATAGTACCGGAACTGAATACCATACCTGGACAGGAACCCCGCTTTGCCTGCCTGGCTTAAATTTAGGCAATGTGCTGATAACACGGACTGCTTCCTGGTCAAGGAGAGGGTCAATACTTTTTAAGACTTCTATCCTGTCAACAGATCCGTCTGTATTCACTACAAATTTTAAAATTACCCTTCCTTGTATATTATTATTTAATGCCTCAGCCGGATAAACACTATTTTTCTGAATATATTCAAGAAGAGCTTGTTTACCACCGGGGAATTCAGGCATCTCTTCCACCACAATAAATATTTTTGGTTCAACCGGAACTATCTCTTCAGGCTGTTCTACATATACTATGGTATCATTTACATTGCCATCAGTGGTTGCCTGAACTACCTCATCAGTCGTCGGGATAAAAGCTGTTAATCCAAATGTATCTGTAACTACCTCAGGAACAATGTTCTGTGGTGTTTTCACCAGCTCTGCCGGAGGCTTTATTTCTGGTTGTTTGATAACTTCCGGCTTGAAGTTATCCATTTGAGCAATTACTATGACACCAGGCCCTGATGAAGCAGTTCCCTCTTTTGGCAGAAAAAACGAAAAAATTACGAGTACTGCGCAGAATGCCAGGGCACCGAGAATAGAGAGACTTGCAACTGATTTGTAGCGTTTCCGGAGATCGTAAGCTCCGTATTCCTTATTGCGGTTCTCGAAAATGATCTCATCAAATCCCGGAACCTTTTTTTCATTCCTCTTCATCTTAGTAGTTTTTAGTTGTTAAACAATCACAGGACAACCGCATTCTACTTAGTTAAGCAAGAGGTGTTTCTTTATAAAATATTGAGCAAAAACAGTGCCAGATAATAAAAGAAGGCTGCCCCCGGACAGCCTTCCAGCCTCATAATATAAAACTAAGTCCTATTTGAAACCAAACCGATAACTGAACTTTATTAGGAATATATTATAAGGTTTATCATTGTCCCCGTTAAAGGGATCTTTATCGACTTTAAAAAGATCACCCATATTATCAAAATAATCAAGCTTTCCTGAATCATTATATCCGTTTCTTGACTGACTCCATACAAAAAATAAGGTCGAGCCGGGTAAGTATTCCCATCTTATTACAAGGTTGGAAAGAAAGAACTGGTAGTTGAAGTCATTGTTCCCGGTTGATTCAAAATAAGTTGCATACCTGTCGCGATACCTGTCAGCCATAGGATCTATTATATATTTATAGTCATAATATTTCCCCGAGGCTATATAAGGCTGTCCCCAGTATTGGAGTGTCAGGTCAGGTCTCACCGTAAAATCTACCCTGAGAGATGCGCTTAACGTTTTACGGTCAATGCTTGCAAGGATATATTTTGGATTCCCACCATCATAATTTGTTTCCACGTACTGAAGCGCAGTGAACGATTTATTGAACCCGGGAGTGAGATGAAAGGAAAGGAAATTGATTGGTTTGTATATTATCTCGACCTGCGTGTACATGCTGTGATAATCTTTTTCAAATCCTTTTGATCCGTTTATGTAACAATCAAATATTAGTTTTTTACGATAATCGGTGGAAAAGCCCCCTCCAACATAAATGCTTCCCGGCATTTTCATCGTGGGACCTCCGCGAAGTATCCCGGTTGAAAGTGATTTGCCATTTATATTACCATTTATGTATACACTCCAGTAATTCTTTAATTCCATGTTGGCATTCCATTCAATACCTTTATCGGTTATAACGCCTCCAAAATTATTGAGTACAACAATATCACCACTGATGTTGTATCTTCTGTAAATCCCCTTCGGTTCCCACACGTTATAGCCTGCCGCGATAACAGAAAGCATCTGGTCAGCCTGCTGCATATATCCCAGATCGTTTATTTCAAATCCGGGAGTCTTCCATTTTACACATGCAAAAATGTTCAGGTGTCCATTGTTTTTCGCTATCTGCATTCTGCCTCCTGATCCGAACAGGGTAGTCCTGTCAGGATCAAATTCTAAATAATCCTGATCAGGTCTCTGGTAATATCTTGCCGATGACAATTGTGTCTGTGCGATAGCATCCTTTGAACCGGTCACCAGGCTGAAAGCCGTATTCAGATTGAATGACCAGTTTTTATCCTTGAAGAACTGTGTGAAATCGATTCCTCCCGAGTAAGCTGACCTGTGCATGAAACTTCCCAGATTATCATCCAGATCTCTGTTAGTGCTGGTAAAAATACCACCAAGTATAGTTTTCCCATCATTAAAATCTCTCTGGACTCGTCCTAAAAAATAATTTGTCAGAGGTTCGACCAGTTCGTGCCGGATAGTAGTACCAGTTGCAGAATCTTTTACTGCAGCCCACATTCCACCTGTTACTGCTTCAACGAATCCAAGAGATAATCCATTCTTTGTTTTTCCTGTAAGCTTGGCTGCCCCCAGTATATTTGTAAATGTTGGTACATTTGCATATTCCTGATTTCCAAGATTAGGATCCCCCTGCGGCTGACGACCTATTCTCCTTGAATAGAACAGGTTATCGTTTCCCTGGTTTCCATTTCCGATGCCGATGTTAAAATTTGTAATATTGTTGCCTTCAATGAAGAACGGCCTTTTTTCCGAAAAATAAGTCTCATAAGCAGACAGGTTTACCTCTGACGGGTCAGCTTCAACCTGTCCGAAATCAGGATTTATGGTAAGGTCCATTGTCATATTGTTGGTAATGCCTATTTTGGCATCGAGACCAACATTCCCTCCGAATTTTCTGCCTTTTTCCTTGAAATTGAATGGATTTCCCGGTTCATTCTGGAAGGTTTCCATTTTAGCAACACCGTATGGAGTAATATCCAGAATTTTACGCGGTTTGATACTTTCAAGTCCTGATAACTCACCCAACATATGGATAATTCCGGGAGCATCTGCCGGAATATGCTGCCATAAATCAGTTTCATTTCTTCTGTAATACACCCTTACTATCTCAAGGCCCCAGACATCGCCTGAGTTTTTATCAAACCTGACCTGGCTGAAAGGGATTTTCATCTCTGCTATCCATCCTTCTTTGTTAATGGAAGTTTTTACCCACCAGTTGGGATCCCATGATTCATCTTCATTCTGTCCGTCTTCAGAATACATGACGTCGTATTTTACACCTGACGAGCTCACACCAAAAAGAAACCCTGTACGGAGATCATGAAAACTATCAACTAATATTCCTGCAAGATCACCATCGGCAGCATCTCTTCTGGTAAGACGTTTTATAATACTGTCAGGGCTGGTATCATAATTTTTAATGGCAACATATAAGTTATTATCATCAAAAAGAATCTTGAATTCTGTTCGTTGTGTCGCAGGTCTTCCATTATAGGGTTGATTCTGAATGAAATCATCCTTCCATTCACCTAAATTCCAGACCTCCTCATCAAGGACTCCATCAATAGTAGGCGGAGTAGTTAATCTTATAGCATGATATCGCTTTTTTTCTAGTGCTTGCCCGTAAACAATTGATACTGAAAGACATATGAAGACGAGGGAGATTAAAAATCTTTTCATATAAAATATCAGTTATGGTTGGTTTTCAAGATAATGACGAATAAGAAATAAAATTGATGCAAAAAAATGTTATTTAGAATCATTTTAAACAAAATTATCTTTGAATTCATTTAACAAGATAAATGACCGTTAGCGATCTTATAAACCCTATTTTAAAGAAAGGTTAAATATATTTAACTGGTAAAGGTATTTTACATTCAGATGTTTTCAGTTGACGATTGGCAGATTAAGAATGATAACATGATTAATATAAAATTATTATCTTGGACTCAAATCAGATACTTATGGTTTCACGAAGATATTTTATTTCAAAAAGCGTCACAGCTGCTGCCGGAGCACTAGTTGTTCCTTCACTTCTTGGCCGGAATTTATTTTCTGGCGCAAATTCTCCGCTTACAGGCAAAAAAGTACTTTATGTCTGGGGAGGATGGATGGGACATGAACCTGATAAATGCCGTGATATTTTTGTTCCGTGGATGGAATCGGAGGGAGCAAAAGTAACCGTTTCTGATACATTGGACGCTTATGTTTCAATGGACCTGAAGAAAGATTTTGATCTCATTATACAGGCATGGACCATGGGAACAATTGAAAGCAAACAGGAGAATGCTCTTCTTGAGGCAGTTAAAAGTGGTGTTGGACTTGCCGGCTGGCATGGCGGATTAGGCGATTCATTCCGGAATAATACCGAATATCAGTTTATGGTTGGCGGACAATGGGTTGCTCATCCCGGAGGAGTAATAGATTACAGGGTTAATATTATCGATCATAAGGATCCTGTAACAAAAGGATTGACAGATTTTGATATGCATTCCGAACAATATTATGTTCAGGTTGATCCTAATGTTAAAGTACTTGCAACTACCACTTTTACAGACAAAAATGCTTCATGGATAGGTGGCAATGTTGTACCTGTTGTGTGGAAGAAAGTATATGGCATTGGCAGGGTCTTTTATTCTTCACTGGGTCATGTAGCATCCGATTTTAATGTACTCCAGGTACTTGAGATACAAAAACGAGGAATATGCTGGGCCTGTATGAGCAAATATGAGCCAGAAGAAGCGTGGAAACAACCTGTATATAAATCCCGCCCCTAAATCCCCTAAAGCCTGCCTGCCGGCAGGCAGGGGGACTTAAAAATAATGGCTATTGGAGCCCCCTTTAGAGCCTGTCCCGCGCAGCTTCAGCGAAGCGGGAGGGTAAGGGGCAATATCAGTCATAAAGTTTTATAAACTCATAAGTGTTTCCCGAGTGATTCAGGAACTTCAGGAAATCAGTTTTTGATATCACCAGAGTTGCTGTATTCACATTAGGATGAAATGCAAGGCGATCAAACTCATTCAGCTTCTCATCAATAAAAAGATGAACATGTTTCTCTTTATCATTTATCAGTCCGAAAGGAGAGACTGAACCCGGTTCAAGTCCAAGATATTTCTTTAGTCTTTGGTCAGATGCAAATGTAAGCTTGCCCTGCTTTAGTCGTTTCTCAAGATCATGGATTTCGAGTTGTCGCAGATGTTCAAGAATGACCAGATAATGTCTGTCTCCCTTATGATTGCGGAAGAAAATATTCTTGCATCTTCCTGAATTATAATCTTTCCAGTGAATTTTAGCCTCCTCAATGGTAGCTAATGGCGGATGTTCGTAGTATTCGAATCGAATGGAGAGTTCTTCAAACAGGGTATACAGTTCTTTCTGACCCCTCATTAATCTTTTTTTGATTTCTCAATAAAAGTAAAATCCATTCCGGCAAGTAGTGCAATATCAGTCCCTGCATCTTTCATATCCGGATCTTCAATATCATAGAACCATTCAACGATAACGGGGACGCTGACAGAAGCAAGCCTTTTAAATTCTGTTAAAATGTCAAAAAGAAACTTCGCAGAAGAGGAGTTGAAGTATGTAAGATCTATCTGAAGTCTGACTGGAACTATACCGCTGAAGACCTTATATTTTTCAGCGATAATATCATCAATGAAGTTCTTGAGCCATTCTATCACAGGATAATATAAAGCACGCACATCTTCCGGCGAAGAAGTGCCGGTGATTGAGAAAAGCTTTTCATCAGGTGAAAAATTAATCTCCGGAGTATTTGATGTTTTTTTAATAAATAATTTTTGCATCTGCAGACATTTTTACAAAATTGCATCAATATTTTAAAATAGCAAAATTATTTTGAGGTAAGCACAATTTCAAAACAAAATATTATTCTCTGGTTCTGGCATATAACCCGTGTCTTCAGAAAGATCATTTTCTTTTGATGCTTCGACCGCCATCCTGTCGCAAAGTTCATTTTCCGAATTGTTGTCATGACCTTTTATCCATACGAATCTTACATTATGTTTCCTGTATATTTTAAGAAATCGCAACCATAGGTCAGGATTCTTCTTCTTTTTGAATGCTTTTGATTCCCACTGGAATACCCATCCCTTTTCTACTGCATCTGCTACATACCTCGAATCAGTATAAACAACAACATTGCTTCCCTGTTTTTTTAAAGCTTCAAGACCTGCAATAACAGCTAATAATTCCATCCGGTTATTGGTTGTAAGCCTGAACCCTTCTGATTTTTCAAGCCGGTGTTTGCCGGAAATTAAAACTATACCATAGCCTCCGGGACCGGGATTCCCGCTTGAAGCCCCGTCGGTATAGATTGTAATCTCACTTGACATGGGGTAAAATTATGCCGGTATTTGTGATGAAGAGCTTTATTGCAATAGAAAGCAGGATGACGCCAAAGACTTTTTTAAGAATCTGAAGTCCTCCATGGCCGAGGATTTTTTCAAAAAAGGTGGTCAAACGCAGGACCAGGTAAACCACTATCATGTTCAACAGGAGAGCGATAAAAATATTTATTGGCTGATATACTGCTTTAAGAGAAAGAATTGTGGTGATAGATCCTGCACCGGCAATCAATGGGAAAGCAATTGGGAAGATAGCTCCGCTGCCATAAGCATCCTGATGGAAGATCTGAATTCCTAAGATCATCTCCATCGCTATCAGGAAAATGATAAATGAACCTGCGATAGCGAAAGATGAGACATCAATTCCGAAGACACCAAGCAAAGGAGTTCCTATGAACAGGAAAGCGAGAAAAATCATCAGAGAGGCAATTGTGACTTTTACAGGTTTAATTATAACACCTTTTGATTTCAGATCGATGATAATCGGAATGGACCCTGGTATATCAATTATGGCAAAGAGTACCATGAAAGCCGCAAGTATTTCTATCAGGCTGAAGTGCATTTATAAAAATTTGGGACAAAGATAAATAAAATTTCAGGAACTCACCCCCCTGCCCCCCTCTCTGCTTCGCAAAGAGGGTGGAGTAATACGCTGTATATAAATAAGTTCCCCCTCTTTCCGCCGGCTGGCGGAGAGAGGGGGAAAAGAAGGGGGTGAGTACATGTAGTAGTATCTACTGCACTATAGTCATCTCATCAACCAGATGTTTCGCACCGGAATAGATATCCATTACCCACAGAACGCACCTGATATCAACCACAATAGTCCTCTGATAATCAGGTTCAAAGGCAATATTCACGCTCATTGCCTCCCAGTTGCCGTCGAAAGCAAGACCGATAAGTTCACCATTGGCATTCAAGACTGGACTTCCGGAGTTGCCTCCCGTAATATCATTTGTTGTAAGGAAACATACCGGCATATAACCTTTCGGTGATGCATATCTTCCAAACTCCTTCTTCTTGTTAAGGTCGATAAGTCTTTGCGGAAGATCAAATTCATAGTCACCCGGCTTGTATTTATCGACAACCCCCTGGAGAGTTGTGTAATACTTATAGGTAACGGCATCTTTCGGATCGTAATCCTGTATTGTTCCGTATGAAAGACGCATGGTTGAATTGGCATCGGGATACAGCACATTTTCAGGAGTCATTTCCTTAAGGGCAGCTATCCAGAGTCTTTGTCCCTTTGCAAGGTTCTCGCTGAACTTGCTCAATTCTTTGGCAACGTCTCCGCTTACCTTGCTTATAGAAGTGGTAGTAAGAAAAGCAGGATCATTCTCCAATACCTTGAGAACCGGTTTGTCAAGAAATGCATTCAGCTTTGCCTCACTAGTGAATATTGATCTTTTAAACATGTTATCGACGAATTTGTCAATGCTCCCCTTGAATTTTTTGTCGACCACATTTGTATAGAAATCAGGATGGAATTTTACCGGTACATCTGCCCTGAATAATTTGAGCATGGCTTTTGTAGATTTCAGGTCAGTGGGGGCACTGTAATCCTTAAATATTCCTTTCATGTTATCCCTGATGCGCTTTACAACATCGGTAATCTGCTGGTTATCATTTGATTTCAATGCTGTAAGAAGCATGTTGCCGATCTGACTCATGTTCACTAATTCACAACCTGAAACGCATTCATACAAATACTGGCTTGCATTAAAGAATTCAGCCCGGCCTTCAATTGAGGATTTTATCTGGTTCAGTGCTTCACCGTATTTTGCTTTTCTTGAGGCATCGGCATTCACCCAGGTGTTGAACTGGTTTTCGATTGTCTGCTTCTTTGACATGACATCAAGTCTCTTGAGGATCAGGTTTTCGCCGATGGAAAATTTCCAGTAGTTGGATGAGCCCGAGTATTTTGAAGCATACTGGATATTTATCTTGGGATCGGCAACCATGTCAGCCATCCAGATATCCTGTTTTGCCCCGCGTATTTTTATCCTGTCCGGATTTGTAATGGTCATTATCTCATTAACCTCGTAGCTTGTTGAATATCTCCTGGTCCTCCCCGGATAACCAAGAATCATTGCATAATCACCTTTATTCAGATCCTTAATTGATACAGTGAGCCATTTCTTAGGTTTAAGCGGAACATTATCCTTTGAATAGGCTGCGGGTTTGCCGTCGGGAGCTGAATAAACGCGGAATACGCTGAAATCGACAGTATGGCGAGGCCATTCCCAGTTATCGGTATCAAAACCGAATTTACCGATTGATGAAGGAGGTGCTCCAACTAATCTAACGTCGTTATATCTTTTATAGACAAGAAGATAGAAATAATTTCCACCATAAAATGAAGATACCTGGATTCTGTAATTATTCCCTTCCTGTGCTTTTTTCTCAATGGATGCCCTTGCTTCATTGATTGTTGTGTTTCTATCAGTTTCAGACATTTCAGGTTTAACATTGGCCAGAATTTGATCGGTAACATCCTCAATCCTGATAAGGAATGTAACTGAAAGATTAGGATTGGGAAGTTCCTCATCTTTGGTCATTGCCCAGAAACCATCCTTCAGATAATCATGCTCAACAGAGCTGTGCGACTGGATTGAACCGTAACCGCAATGATGATTTGTAAGTATCAACCCCTGAGATGAAACGATTACACCTGTACATCCGCCACCAAAAATTACAACTGCATCTTTAAGACAGGCTTTATTCAGACTGTAAATATCTTCGGCAGATAACTTCAGCCCGAGCTCAGTCATTTTACCGACATTAAGTTTTTCAATAAGTGGTAAAAGCCACATGCCTTCATCAGCCCTGGCTTTAAAGCCCGCACTGATCATTATAACAAATAGCAGGGAAATAATTTTTTTCATGTTTTATTTATTGTTTGAATTAATTTTTGATAAAGGGCAAATATAACTTTTTAGTTGAATAACTTGCATGTCAGAAATCAATTGACAATTGTGTTTCGTAAAGCGAAAATGATTTTCTGTGATATGGTGTGATTCCGTATTTCATTATGGCATCCCTGTGAAATGATGTTGCATAGCCTTTATTATTGTTCCAGCCATAGTCAGGATACTCATTATGAATCTTTTCCATGAATTCATCGCGGAAGGTTTTAGCCAGTACAGAAGCAGCTGCAATAGAAAAATAGAGGCTATCGCCTTTAACAATGGTTTTATGTTTAATTTCTTTGTAAGGAAAGAATTTGTTGCCATCAATAAGCAGAAACTGAGGCTTTTTTGAAAGTCCTTCAATTGCCAGATGCATTGCTTTAATTGAAGCCCTGAGGATATTCATCTTATCAATTTCATTATTATCGACAAAAGCAACATGCCATGCTATTGCTGAATTCATTATTTCTTCTTTGAGAAAATCTCTCTGTTTTGCCGTAAGCTTTTTGGAGTCATTCAGTACAGGATGCTTAAAATTCTTCGGAAGAATAACTGCTGCAGCTGCAACGGGACCTGCGAGACAGCCTCTTCCGGCTTCATCGCAGCCAGCTTCAATAAGGTTATGATACAGATAAGACTTCAGCATCTTTTAATCTAATCTGATAAAAATAGAGAATTTTCCTTAACGAGGGAGAAGTTGCATATAAGAAAAAAACTTATTGATCGCAGATAAATTTCAAGTAAGTTATTAACACATTTATCAACAAAAAATGCTGATTTGTCAAAAATTTGACTATTTTTGGCCACTCTGACAGGTTTCAGAATGATGAAAGGATTTAAAATTCTTGGACTATTTTTTCTGGTATCGTGGACTAATGTTTTTACACAGCAATTGTCGCACCAGGTACTTGTTCCTGTTGCAGGACTCTATTCAGACGGTAATATAAGTTATTCACAAACGGGGGGAGAGACTGCAGTAGAGATTATCAGCTGTTCTGATTATATATTTACTCAGGGATTCCAGCAGCCTCTGGTAAAAGTCTCCGGCGAAACTCATCCGGAAGGAAACGGAATTAAAATATATCCAAATCCTGTAACTGACTTTGTAACTATTGAATTATATGGTGAATCGGCAAGAACATTCAGGATTGACTTTATAAATCTGGCAGGAAGAGTGGTACGTTCTTCCAGGGTTGAATTCAGCGATAACTTCTGGTTTAAAGAGCCGCAAAATATAAAAGACCTGATAAGCGGTTTTTATCTTATCAGAATAAAGAGCGAGGATGGAATGATAGACCGTGTGTTCAAAATTGAAAAAATCTAAACCTTTATATATGGCCATAAGACTCATTAAGCGATTATTATTTCTGATGACATTTGCTATGGTAAATGCAGGCATCCTTGCTCAGAACAATGTACCGCTTGGGATTAATTACCAGGCTGTTGCAAGGGATAATTTTGGGAATGAACTGGTAAATGAAAAAATCAGTGTAAAGTTCTCCATTATTGCAGGAGATCCTCTGTCTGTACCTGTTTACCAGGAATTACATCAGGATGTGGTGACTTCAAAGTTTGGAGTTTTTTCCCTTGTTATAGGTCATGGAGTAGTAACAGGGAACTCTACCTGCACTTCACTATCAGAGATTGCATGGGAAACTGCTGACCACTATCTTAAAATTGAAGTAAAATTTGAAAACGATTTTATGGATATGGGAACTATACAGTTCTTTGCTGTTCCTTATGCGTTATATGCACAGAAATCACTTGAACCCGGGCCTACAGGTCCGCAGGGTGAAAAAGGAAACCCCGGCGATCCGGCTTCAGATAAACAGACTTTGTCCTTTGATGGAAGCAATCTTACTATAAGCGGTTCAAATTCAACTGTCCCGCTTACAAATCTGCTTCAGAATCTTGAAGTTGCCAGTGACGGAACAGGAGGCTATAACCTATCCCTTACACGCGGAAATACCATCAATCTTGCAACTATTGAAAAAGACGGTGATCCCACAAATGAAATACAGGACCTTATAATAAGTTCTAATAAGCTTAAGATAACCAAAAATGCCCTTGCCACAGAATGGGATTTAACACCCTATCTTGATAATA
Source organism: Bacteroidia bacterium (assembly GCA_041479075.1). Classification (GTDB taxonomy): domain Bacteria; phylum Bacteroidota; class Bacteroidia; order Bacteroidales; family VadinHA17; genus LD21. Next base: position 21,781 of record JBGOXH010000002.1, read on the forward strand.
CTGATAAACAAGCTCTTTCATGGGATCCTGTAAATCGGATTTTAGGAATTTCCGGTAACACTGGAACAGTAAATCTCTCCGAACTTAAGAATGATGCTGATGCTGATCCGGCAAATGAAATCCAGGATCTGCAGCTTGTCAGCAATAAATTATCAATCACAGGAAAAACAGGGGCGAAGGAAATTGATATGAATGCTTATCTCGATAATACAGATGATCAAAAGTTAACATATACAGAATCAAACAATACACTTTCAATAGAAGATGGCAACAGTGTAACCCTTGGAACTGCAGTAGCTTTCAGAGCTAAGAATGCTTCCAGTGACATATCAACCATAGCATCTTATCCGATAATGACTTATGATGAATTATATTATAATGTCGGTAACGGTCTGAATTGTGCAACAGGAATTTTTACTGCTCCGGTTGATGGCATTTATACGTTTAATGTAGCTTATTTTGCTGATGGTACAGGAGATGGCAGAGAAATAGCAATCTATGTTAATTCTGTGCTTTATGAAAAGCTCGCGATCAGCATTGGTGCTGGTTCGACTGTGCCTGTCAGGTCACTGACCATGCGGTTAAGTGCAACAAATACCGTAAGTGTTGTGGTTTATACTGGTCTTGCAACTCAGACCGGTACCGGTACGTTTTCCGGCTACAAGGTAAATTGATGGTACCTTTCCAGATCAATTTTTATCTTTTAAACCCCCTCTGGCGCTACGCGCCATCTCCCCCAAAGGGGGCGAAAATCTTCAGCATTTAGCAGAATTTCAGATATGTCCAGAAATTTTTCCCCCCTCAGGGGGGAATTAAAAGGGGGGCTTATAGTTATTTTGAATTCACCAAAATAAACAGTAAGATTTCATTTAATAATATACCACGACTGACTTTGCGGCTCAACATTTATTGGTATTGTAACCTCGTCATTCCAAGCGCCAGCGAGGAATCTTTAAGATTATTGACTACATTTACCAAAACTAGGTTTTTATGATAACAAATGAACAGATAAAAGACCTTTCGGGACGCCGTGATGCGTTAAGGAGGTATCTTTGACATTGACGGTAAGCTGCAGCTCATCTCAGAAAAAGAAATAATTTCTCAACAACCCGACTTTTGGAACGATCCTAAACAAGCTGAAGAGCTTCTGAAAAGCATTTCACTTCTGAAAAGCTGGACTACAGATTTCAATAAGATCAATTCTGCCGTAGATGATCTTGTTGTAATAAATGATTTTTTCAGAGATGGAGAGGCAACTGAACAAGATCTTGATAAACAGTATAATACATGTCTTTCTTTAATCGAAGTTCTCGAAGTGCGCAATATGCTACGCAATGAAGAAGATCAGCTTGGTGCTATTCTGAAAATAAATTCCGGTGCAGGTGGAACTGAAAGTAACGACTGGGCAGCAATGCTCCTGAGAATGTACCTTCGCTGGGCTGAAAGGAATAATTATAAAACACAGGAGCTTGATTTTCAACCGGGTGATGAAGTGGGAGTAAAATCTGTTACTATTGAAATTGATGGCGAACAGGCTTATGGATACCTGAAGAGCGAAAATGGTGTCCATCGCCTGGTAAGAATATCACCATTTAATGCCCAGGGAAAACGACAGACAACATTTGCTTCGGTATTCATTTCACCTCTTGTTGACAATAATATTGAAATAGAAGTAAATCCTTCTGATATTACCTGGGAAACTTACAGATCAAGCGGAGCAGGAGGACAGAATGTAAATAAAGTTGAAACAGCAGTCCGCCTCAGACACCACCCTTCAGGAATTGTAATTGAAAACCAGGAGACAAGATCACAGCTGAACAACAAGGAAAATGCAATGAGAATCCTGAAATCGCAGCTTTATGAGATGGAACTGAGGAAAAGAATGGAAGAACAGGCAAAAATTGAAGGTCAGAAGAAAAAGATTGAATGGGGTTCCCAGATAAGATCTTATGTATTGCATCCTTATAAAATGGTAAAGGATCTTCGCACGGGCCACGAAACAGGCAATGTCCAGGCTGTGCTAGACGGCGACCTTAATGATTTCATTAAATCGTATCTGATGGAATTTGCAGGGAAATGAATTTAATTTTAAGGTTTAAATTATATAAAATATGTTCCTGGTTACTGGTTGTTTCAACTAGCAACTAGCAACATTAAACCATATAGCTATACTTTCAATCTGATCATGGCAAAAAAGGAAAAACTTTTCAAACAATTTTCTCCTGTCAGCACCAAAGAATGGATGGACAAAATTTCGGCTGATTTGAAAGGCACTGACTTTAAAGAGAAGCTGATATGGAAAACCGATGAGGGATTTGAGGTAATGCCATTCTACAGGAAAGAGCATATCGAAAACCTGAAATATATCAATTCCCTTCCAGGTCAGTTCCCATTTATCAGAGGAAAGAAAATCCATAATAATAATTGGAGAATAAGGCAGAACATAACTGTCAGTGATTATAAGGCAGCAAATAAAAAGGCTCTTGAAATTTTAATGAAAGGTGTTGACTCTCTTGGTTTCTTTATTGCTGATACTGAGTCAATTACACAAAAGAATTTTGACATCCTTCTTAAAGATATCCAGCCGGAAGCTGTCGAGCTGAATTTCCTTTCAAACGGAAAAGCAAAAGAGATTGTTGATTTTTTAAATAATTATATCAAAAGAACAGGAAGTGATCCGGACAAAATATCCGGTGCAATTGAAACTGATCCCTTAAGCCGGTTATTGCTGAATGGCACACTATGTATCCCTGTGAGCCAGGGATTTGATTACCTTGCTGCAGTCGCCGGGTTAACTTCTCCTCTTCCACGATTTTATGCTGTTCATCTGAACGCCTCAAATTTCAGAAATGCCGGGGCTGATATTGTCCAGGAACTTGCATTCGCAATTTCACAGGCTGCGGAATATCTGAGACAGCTTGTAAAAAGAGGAATCAAAACAGATATTGCTGCATCAAAAATCAGATTCTCCTTTGGAACGGGCTCAGAATATTTCCCGGAAATAGCTAAACTGAGAGCTGCCAGACTATTGTGGTCAACAGTTGTTAATGGCTTCAGACCTGAATCGGCAGAATCGGCAAAAATGGAGATTCATTGTGTAACGGGTGAATGGAACAAAACTACGGATGAACCACATACAAATATGCTCAGAACCCAGACTGAGGCTATGGCAGCTATACTTGGAGGAACTGATTCACTGACTGTTGAGCCATTCGACATTGTTTTCAGAAAACCTGATGAGTTTTCGGAAAGAATTGCGAGGAATCAACAGCTCATTCTTAAGGAAGAATCATTTTTCGATAAAGTTGCTGACCCGTCTGCGGGATCCTATTATATTGAAAACCTTACAAAACTTATTGCAGAAAACAGCTGGAAGCTGTTTCTTGAGATCGAAGAGCAAGGGGGTTTCCTGGAATCAATTAAAAAAGGATTCGTTCAGGGAAGAATAAAAGAATCTGTGAAAAATCGTGAAATTGATAATTCAAAATTGAAAATTACTTTCACTGAAATACAACCTGATCCTGATACAAAAGAATCTGTTGCGTCTGAAGAAGTCAAACCGAAATTTCATTCCAGCGACATAAATAAGCTTCCATTCAAAAAAACAGATTTTCATAAATGGGAGAAGAGCAATCATATTGAAGAGAAGTGGATGACAGCTGAACGGATTCCTGTTAAAAGTATTTATGCCAAAGAAGATATTGAAGGAATGGAGCACCTTGAATATGCAGCCGGAATTCCTCCATTTTTGCACGGGCCATACTCAAGCATGTATGTTCTGCAGCCATGGACTATCAGGCAATATGCCGGTTTTTCAACTGCAGAAGATTCAAATGCTTTCTACCGCCGTAACCTCGCTGCAGGCCAGACAGGGCTTTCTGTTGCTTTTGATCTGCCGACCCATCGGGGATACAATTCTGATCATGAGCGGGTTACAGGCGATGTGGGTAAAGCCGGAGTAGCAGTTGACTCCATCCTTGATATGAAGATCCTCTTCGATAAGATACCGCTCAATAAGATGTCGGTATCAATGACAATGAATGGAGCCGTTCTGCCTATTATGGCATTTTATATAGTTGCAGCTCTCGAACAGGGAGCAAAACTGGAAGAACTGTCAGGTACCATTCAGAACGATATTCTGAAAGAATTTATGGTAAGGAATACTTATATCTATCCACCAGAATTCTCAATGAGAATAATAGCCGACATATTTTCCTATACTACAGCAAAAATGCACAGGTTCAACACAATAAGCGTTTCGGGCTATCATATGCAGGAAGCTGGAGCAACGTGCGATATTGAACTGGCTTATACTCTTGCCGACGGGCTTGAATATCTAAGGACAGGCATCAGGGCAGGTCTTGATATTGACTCCTTTGCTCCACGGATTTCATTTTTCTGGGCAATCGGAATAAACCATTTCATGGAGATTGCCAAGATGAGAGCTGCACGGATGCTGTGGTCAAAAATTGTAAGCGGTTTTAATCCGAAAAACCCTAAATCGCTGGCGCTGAGAACGCACTGCCAGACATCAGGATGGAGCCTTACTCAACAGGATCCTTATAATAATGTTGGGAGAACATGTATTGAAGCAATGGCTGCAGCGCTAGGTCATACGCAGAGTCTTCATACCAATGCACTTGATGAAGCGATGGCCCTGCCAACCGATTTTTCTGCAAAGATTGCAAGAAACACACAAATTTATTTGCAGGAAGAGACACA
>JBGOXH010000145.1:0-7194 GCA_041479075.1 Bacteroidia bacterium
AGCCAGTCCTCCTCCTTTCGAATTCTGAACAAGAACTATGAGTATCTGGAAAATACATGCAATAATTACTAATATCGATACAAAAAAATATATTCCCATCTTGTTATTTTTTTATTAACTCTTTTACCTTTTCAATTTGCGTTGCAAAGTAACTACTTTTTTCTGGAAATTTCAAACTTAATTTTTCATAAATATCTATAGCTCTGGAGTAATAACCTTGCTTTATATAAATCCTTGCAAGTGTTTCTGTTACAAAAGCACCTCTTTCCTCTGCAAAAGGTTTTGAAATATCCTCATTTGGTGCATCTGATTTCTCTTTTCTGGTTTCAATCTTCGGATTTGCAAAAATAAACTTATCAATCAGATCCGACTGAAGCTGTCTGGCTGATTGTGGTTCTTTATAAGTCTGCTGATCGGCAATGACGACAGGTTCGCTGGAATTGCCTATTTTTCCGGATTCGATATCGAGTTCCAGAAGATCAGTCTGTTCAGCGACAGAAAAGCCGGGATCCATGTAAGTAATCTTTTCTTCCACAGTTCCAGATTCTTCATCTATAACTAATATTGTCGCATCAGAATCTTTATCATCAGTTTCCTCAGTTATTAAAAACGAATGGTCTTCATCTGTTTCATCTTTTCCCCCGTCACCATAACTTTTTTCAATCTTGTTTATCAGATCCTCGCTGCTTTTCCCGGATTCTATCACTGTCTGCTCGGTGTCTGTTGCTGAGCTGACTTCCATTATATCCGGAAGCTTCACAGGTGGTTCTGATTTTGTTTCAACCACAGGTTCTTTTTTCAACAGGTAATAGAGTACCTCACGGTCAGCAATATGCATGGCAGAGATACGGAGCTGGTTTTCAAACTTAACGTCAGCAGTATTCTGAAGCCCTTTAAGCAACAGCATATAAGCACTCTGAAAATAAGGGAAAATATGGATAAGCTCACTGACTTCCCCTATCATATGGCGGTCGGCAGGACCTGTATTTTCAATCATAGTCAGAAAATCGTTCCTGTTCATAAGCTACCAGTTAACAAATGCCTTATTAAAAATATCTTCAATCAGCAGTTCGACTATCTTATCTGAAAGTTCTTTTTCGACCTGGCTAAGATCCTGGTTGCTGTTATAATCCTCATAACGCGTGAATGATTGTTCAAAATTCAGGTTAGGATCGACAGAATTCGTAAACTTTACCTTTACAGTTATTGAAAACCTGTTTGAGGCAGCATAATCATTGGCTCCAACTGTATATGGTCTGGTGTTATAACCAGTTATTTCTCCTTCAAAATTAACATCACCTATTCCGTTGGTTATTGCTAAATTTGTCTGGGCTTTGCACTTATCAATCAATGCATCAGTAATATATTGGCTTAATCCGGGTTGTACAAGGCTGGCCCTGTTTTGAAAATAATGAACACTTACTGTTTTAACCTCAGGGGAAATGCTAGCACCTGTAAATGAATACTTTATCTTGCATCCGGAAAGTATTATAATCCCTGATGCCAGGAAAAAAAACAGGATAATCTTTTCAGCTCCCGGGAGCTTTTTACATTTCACTTCCATACTCCTTGATTTTGCGGTACAGTGTCCGTTCAGAAATACCCAGTTCATGAGCTGCCAGCTTTCTTTTTCCATTGTGCTTTTCAAGAGCTTTTTTTATCATTTCAACTTCTTTATCTGCAAGAGATAAGGACTCTTCAACAATCTCTTCGGTATCCTGGATATCTGTTCTGCTCTGTAGTGGTGAAAAATCAACCGGAGTTGCTTCCGTTACTTTTGAATCACTTTTTCCCCTTTTTGCTTCACTGAACAGGTTTTTGACTACCCTGGAATTTGTTTCATCAAAAGCGACATCTGTATCTCCATGCTGAATAAGATCGTAAACCAGCTTCTTAAGGTCGTTCATATCACTTTTCATATCGAAAAGTATCTTATAAAGTATTTCCCGCTCGGAAGAGAATGACTTGTCATCTTCTTTCTTAATTACAGCAGGAAGCTTTATTCCGTCATAATCGGGAAGATATTCTTTCAGCTTTGCAGCTTTTATTTCCCGCTCGTTTTCAATTATTGAAATCTGTTCTGTTATGTTTTTAAGCTGTCGTACATTACCTGGCCATGAATAGTTTAAAAGGACATTTTTAGCTTCCTGATCAAGCTTTATTGCCGGCATCCTGTACTTCTCAGCAAAGTCAACAGCAAATTTCCGGAATAACAACAAAATATCTTCACCTCTCTCTTGCAGAGAGGGTATTCTTATTGGAACAGTATTAAGTCTGTAAAACAGATCATCCCTGAATTTGCCTGTATCAATCGCTCTCGAAACATCGGCATTGCTGGCTGCAATCACTCTGACATTTGTTTTTTGGACTTTTGACGATCCTACCCTGATAAATTCGCCTGTTTCAAGTACCCTGAGGAGTCTGACCTGTGTTGATAACGGTAATTCTGCAACCTCGTCAAGAAAAATTGTTCCGCCGTCAGCAACCTCAAAATAGCCTTTCCTGCTGTCTGTTGCACCTGTGAATGAGCCCTTTTCATGTCCAAATAATTCTGAATCTATCGTACCTTCAGGAATTGCGCCACAATTGACGGCAATATATGGACCATGTTTTCGAGCACTGTGGCTGTGAATTACCTGCGGAAAAACCTCTTTCCCAGTTCCGCTTTCCCCTGTAATCAATACTGAAAGATCTGTTGGTGCAACCTGGACAGCAATATCTATTGCCCGGTCAAGTCCCTCATAATTACCTATTATGCTGAATTTCTGCTTAATATTTTGAAGATCTTTCATATACTATTCTACGAATATGCGAATTTAAGATTTTTTTAAAACATTGGGAAATGCATTTTTCGTAAATTCGCATGATGAAAAAAGAATCTGAATATCAATTTGCAGGCATTATTCCGGCACGATATGCTTCAACAAGGTTTCCGGGAAAGCCGCTCGTAATGATCGGAAACAAAACTATGATCCAGAGAGTTTATGAGCAGGCAGTGAAATCAATTGATATTGTTTATGTTGCCACCGACGATGAAAGAATATATTCAGCTGTTCTGAAATTCGGAGGCAAGGCAGTAATGACTTTGCCGGATCATCAGAGTGGATCTGACCGGTGTGCTGAAGCTATTGGTAAAATAATGAAAGAAACGGGCAAAAGAATTGATATTGTGGTAAATATACAGGGTGATGAACCATTTATCAGGCCTCAGCAGATAGATTTGCTAAAATCATGTTTCACCGATAAGAAAGTTACAATAGCCACACTTATAAGAAAAACTGTACCCGGAGAGGACGTTTTTAATCCTAACCATGTTAAAGTAATCACCGATACAGAAGGAAATGCTATATATTTCAGCAGGACTGCAATACCATTTTACAGGAGCGCTGAAGCATCTCAATGGTCAACACAATATACTTTCTTTAAACACATTGGTCTTTATGCTTACAGTACCCCGATTCTGAAAAAGATAACCAAATTGCCCAGAAGCCCGCTTGAGGTTGCTGAGTCTCTTGAACAAAACAGGTGGATTGAGAATGGTTTAAAGATAAGAACAGCAGTCACTGAATGGGAAAGTATAAGCATAGATTCACCTGATGATCTGGAGAGGGCTTTAGCACTTTATGATCATTTTATTTAAAAATTTACTAACTTTAGCATAATTTTTGTACAAATTCATTATAAACGGTATTTATGAAGAAGAGTTTACTCCTTTTTCTGTTTATTTTTTTTGCCATTTCCCTTCAAGCCCAGAAGGATACCGTTAATTTTCCCACACATCCTGTTCAAAAAAATGCTTCAACAGAAGCTTCTGTCAATAATCTAAGTATCTACCCTATTCCGGTCAGAGATAACTATTTTAATATCAGGTGCGATAAGGAGATTTCGTTTGTTAAAGTCACAAACATTATCGGGCAGGACATATTTAAAAAGAAGTACACTAATCCTGACCCAATTATCAAGATTAATCTTGACAATCCCAAAAGAGGAATGTACCTGGTTACAATAATTTTCAGTGACGGCGCAAGGATAGTAAAGAAAATAATGATTGAACAAATTGATTAGGTAACAATTACAACAGTTTTTCAGCAGATTTTCGGGGGAATATTCCGCAAATAATTGTGAGCTTATTATTTATTATTTCCACATTGATAAACATTACACTATAAAAGATTGTTTATCATCTGCGGAAAAACTATATGACTTTACACTAATGAATTTATTGCCATGGAAGAAGGAATTAATGTTTTTTCAATTAAGGATCTGGAGAATTTCTCGGGAATAAAAGCCCATACGATCAGGATCTGGGAAAAAAGATACAAGATACTTGAACCAGACAGAACTGATTCAAACATAAGAACTTATAATGAATCTGAACTTAAAAAGATTCTCAATGTAGCTTATCTTAACAGAAATGGTCTGAAAATTTCTAAGATCGCTAGGCTTGATGAAGACGAGCTGACACAAATGGTTATGTCGGTTAGCAGCAGTCACGATAACCTTGATCAGGATTTTCAACCAGGTAAGATTCTTATGTCAGCCATAAGATTCAACGAAGAATTGTTTAAAGAATCACTGCATCCTTATATCAAACGTAAAGGAATTGAGGAGGCCTATTGCAAATACCTGTATCCGTTACTTGAAAAAGCAAGGATCCTCTGGCAAACAGGCAGTCTTTCAAGAGCTCAGGAACAATTTATAAGAAACACAATCAGGCAGATAATCACAGTCGAAGATAACCTTCTGAAACCATGGACAGGCAGATCAAAAGCTTCAATAGCAATGATAAATACATCTGATAATCTCTCTGATAATAATTTCCTGTTCTACAAATATGTTCTTAAAAAGCGCGGCTTTGATGTAATTTTTACCGGAGGAATTCTTCCTGCTTCCGAGGTAGTGGAAATTTATAAGATTAAATCATTCGATTATCTTGTAGTAAATTCAAACGCTTTCGACTTTACTGAAAAGAAAATCGGATATTTTAACAGCATAGGTAAATCGTTGATGATTAAGAAAATAATTCTCACTGATTCTCCTGAAGTTATTGATAAAAAGTATCAGGACAGGATGATTATTACCAGAGATCCCTATGGGTTTATCAGGTTTGTTGAAGAACTTCGTTAGGTACGGATGCCGGGAATTATCGGATCAGCAATAAAACATATTTCATATTTTCCGAAGGTTAAGAAAATATCTTTTCTCTTTATTCAGGTTCAGGGATGGATTATTTTTTGAGATTTTATTGATCCTTAAAAGGATTGTTTCTGCGAATTCTTTTATTTCCCCGGTCGAATCAGATTGTATTTTGTGGGAGACTGCTTTTGATATTCCTGATACTTCTTTCCATAATTCCCTGGTTCTGACATCAAAATAACAGTCAGAAAAAGCTTTCCAGATATAATCAACTGCTGTTGATGAAGGATGAAGCATATCATCATCATAAAAACGGTAATCACGTAAATCATCCATAACCAACTCATAAGCAGGGAAATATGCAGGTTTTGATGGATGATTCAGTAATTCTTCAACTGCCAGAAATAGAATCGATTTACTGACCTGGTTACCATGAGCTCCATCTTTCCAATGCCTCACGGGACTTATGGTAAAAGTGACTTTAATGTCGGGGTATTGCGACTTAAGGATATCAAGGAGCTTATTCCAGGATGAAACTATATCTCTGACTTTGAGCAGCTCATGACTAAAATATGCAGCAGGGATTTTGTGGCAGTTTGAAACAATTTCCCCGGTCTTCTTCCACCGATAAACTCTTGCAGTTCCGAATGTGACAAAGAGAAAGCGTGCGCCTGCAATGAATTTTCGAGCTTCAACTAACCGTAAATTGATGGATTTAAGAGTTTTGTCCGGATTGACTGATGAGAAATCGGTATAATGATCAAAACTGAGCCATTTGCCATTATTATTATAAAGGTCCTTTTCTCCATAGTTCTTTCCTGAAAGGATTTTATCAAGAGTATTGCCAACCGATACCGGATTAAAAACTGTCCCTGACGGATTGATCATTACCGGCATATGGCCGGTTTCGAACTTATTGCCAATTGCAGTCGCAAAACAGGAGCCGATAAAAATCACCGGATCAATATATGTGATTTTATTTTCAGAAGGAGTAATATCAAATGTTGTCCTGAGTTCCATATATTTTACTGATTATCATGAAGATAACTGTCTATTGATCCAATTTAAAAAATAATCAAATACATCATTTTTAAACAGTTCATTATGAAGCTCATGGTATCCTCCATCCCATATTTTCAGTTCTGCCATTTTGGTTTTTGAAGCAAATTCACGGCTTCCATTGGGAGAACAAATCATATCGTCGCTGCCATGCATTATCAGAAGAGGAATATTTAATTCAGATGCATGAGACAGAGAGTAGCTTGCTGCACTCATAGCACTGTGAAAAAGGCTTACAGAAATCTTATCATGAACCAGAGGGTCAGTTTTATACTTGTCAATTACCTCCTGATCATGTGAAAAATGGTCTACGACGAGACCTGATGGTTGAATAAGTCCGGGTAGAATGTTTTTCAGAACTGATACCAATGCCAGTTTAAATTTATTGGGTTCAAAAGCTAGCTTAAGCCAGGGAGATGTGACTATGGCGCCTTTTATATCAGGTTTTTTACGAAGAAGATAATCAAGGACAATACCACCGCCAAGGCTATGCCCATAAATAAAAACAGGAATCCCGGGAAATGTCTGTTTTACGTTATTAAGGAGAATATCGATTATTTCGTCGGTAATTGCATAACTTTTGATATTCCCGCGGATTCCGTCAGACCGTCCATTACCTGGGAGATCAACTCCGGTAAATCCTAACCCTTCTTTATTCATCAGGGCAGCCCAGTTCTCATATCTCTTTAAATGCTCACCAATTCCATGAACAAAAATGATTATAGCCCTGGTTTTCTCAACCGGAGTTGCTATCAGACCTCTAAGTATCTGACCGTTTTTAAGCTGAATGTTATAATCCATTACTTTTTTCTCTAAAAGTACAAAAGTTGTAGGAATTAAATCAAAATTTCAACCGCAAAGGTCGCAAAATCACGATAGCAAATGTAACACTTCACAATTTCGGTAATAGAAAAACTCTGACCTTTAGATTAAAAACCCCCTTTCTTATTTCCCCCAAGGGGGAAAGGATGATTTGGCTTCCCGCCTCAGCGGGACTGG
>JBGOXH010000113.1:0-8930 GCA_041479075.1 Bacteroidia bacterium
ATTTTGCCAGAATTACTAATAAATTACTCCTTTAAGTCCCGAAGTGCAATTTCTGCAAATATCTGTTAAATATCTCCCTGAAAGCAAACTTTTTCTGAAGATCCTGTACTTTAGACCGTTCCAGATATCATGAAATGAATCTTCGTTCAGATCACCCAAAATATGATTTGCATCTTTATCAAAACAGCACGGAACTACCTTGCCATCCCATGTTATGACCGGATTGAACCAAAGTCTTGCACATCTGTTTGGAAATGAACTCTTTATTCTGTATCCTCCTTCTGTTTTTTCATACCTGCTGAATTTTTTAAAGGAAGGCATCCATTTTTCATAAGTATCGCTATTTATAATCTGCATCGATTTTAATTTCAGATTTGCTTTCATTTTACCTGAAAAATGCTTTACCTGAGATATTTGATGTTCATTATTTTTATTCACCAGAAACTGGATTATCACCTTTATCGGGGAAGGATTCTTTTTCTTTGCTTCCGATACATTTCTTATTCCTTCAAGAACTTTATCAAAATCACCATTTATTCTATATAATGAATAAGTTGCCTTGTCCATACCATCAAGTGATATGATAAGCTTTTTTAATCCGGATCTGACTAGCTTGTCTGCATTTTCTGCCGACAGAAAATGACCATTGGTTGCAACAGTTGTATTTATTTTTTTACATTTTTCAAGGAATGAGAAAAACTCCGGATGCATCATTGGTTCTCCCTGGAAGTAAAGGTTTAAATTAAGCAGGTAAGGACTTAACTCTGAGACTATTTTGTCGAACAGAACGGTATCCATAAATCCTCTTTCTCTCTTCATCAATCGTGAACCGGAGTTACATTCCGGACAATTCAGATTACAATGGTTTGTCAGTTCAACACTGATTGCAACGGGCATGCCCTGAACAACTGTTCTTCCTGTTACCGAACCCTGAAGAAATGAAAATACGGCAAGAAGAGCATTTAATGGTTTTATGAAAGCTCTGATCATGTGCTGATCAAAATAAAAAAGTAAGATAAGAAAATATTTTTCATGAATTCAATAGGGTAAACAGGCAGTTATTGGGTCATAGGATTGAAAAAGAACAATTAAGTATTATAAAATACAGATGATTTTTAAGTATTAACCAAATGAAATAATGCCATGAAAACTTTTAAAAACATTTCGCTTTATGCTGCAGTTATTCTGTTTGCCTTTACATTTCAGACAGTTCTTGCAGCCGCTTCGCCTGGAAAGAAAAAAGGCGTTCAGCAGTCGTACATCACTCTCAGGGGCAAGGTAGTGGATTCAGAAACCAGAGTTGCCCTTGTTTTTGCCACAGTTGCAGTGACAGAGTCAAATGTCGCAGTTGTTACCAACATCGATGGCGAATTCACTATTAAGGTTGGAGAATCGCTTGTTTCAAATAACCTGGAAGTATCATTCCTGGGTTATAAGAATAAGGTTGTATCGATCAGTTCCATGCGCGACAATGGTTATAAAAACCTTATAGCTATGGAAGCTGCTCCCATACCAATAAAGGAAATTATTGTCAAACCGGTAGATCCCGTTGATATTGTTGAAAAAGCTATTTCAAAAATCGGGAAAAACTATGAATCTGAACCCAATCTTATGACTGCATTTTACAGGGAAACAATAAGGAAAAACCGTACATATGTATCAATTGGTGAAGCGGTTGTTGAAATCTTTAAAGCGCCTTATAATAATGATGTGCGCTTTGATAATGCCCGTATTTATAAAGGAAGGAAAAGTACTGATGTTGAAAAAATGGATACTGTACTTTTCAAGCTTCAGGGTGGACCGGTCAGTTCTCTTCAGCTTGACCTTGCCAAAAACACTGAAGATATTCTGACAATTGATGCAATGCAATACTATAATTATTCGCTTTCAAGCGTTATTGAAATCGATGGTAAACCACATTATGTAATAAAATTCGAACAGAAGCCATCAGTTGAAATGCCATTATTTGTAGGCGAACTTTATATTGAAATGGATTCTTATGCAATAACAGAGGCAGAATTTGGATTTAACCTTTCTGACAAGGCTGCCGCTTCATCCATTTTCATCAGGAAAAAGCCACTCGGAATGGAAGTAACTCCTGAACTTGTAACTTACAGGACAAAATATCGTGAGCAGGACGGTAAATGGTACTTTGCCTATTCCAGGGCAGAAGTAAAATTCAAAGTCAACTGGAAAAAGAAACTCTTTAATACCTTTTATACTACAATGTCGGAAATAGCAATAACTGATCGTACTAACCAGGAAGTTATTAAATTTGCAGGGAAAGATAAACTTAAATATACAGATGTATTCTCTGAAAAGGTAAGCGCATTTACTGATAAGGATTTCTGGGGAGAATATAACGTAATCGAACCCGATCAAACCATAGATGCAGCTATACGTAAGCTTAGCAAAAAGCTGAAATTCAGCGACAGAGATGATCTAGTGAAATAAATACGCCCATGATCAGGGACACTGAAATTATCAGGAGGATTAAACAAGGTGATACAGGACAGTTTGAATCACTTTTCAGATCCTCCTATGTTTCCCTGGTCCGGTATGCAAAGTCTATCATCAGAGACCATGATTCAGCAGAAGAAATTGTTCAGGATCTGTTTTTCAGACTCTGGCAGGATAGGGAAAAAATTAAAATAGAAAGTTCTTTGAACGGTTATCTCTTCAGGGCAGTCCATAATAGATGCCTGCACTGGATTGAACATAACAGGGTAATTGAAAAGCATGTTCAGGAAATGTCTTTTAAAGAAGCTGAAAGAACGGAAAACCCTGCAGAGATAATCCAGTATAAGGAGCTTCAGTTAAAAATTGCCACGATACTTGAACGACTGCCTGAAAGATGTGGCCGGATATTTTGCATGAACAGATTTGAAGGATTAAAATATACAGAGATCGCAGAAAAATTGTCCGTTTCGGTTAAAACAGTAGAAGCTAATATGGGAAAAGCGCTAAAGGAATTCAGAAAAGAACTAAAAGAAAAATGAAAGAAAAAAATAATAATGAAAATTTCACTGACAGGGACTGGGAAGAACTTGCTTCTGCTTTGTCAGGTGAAAACAGCAACCAGCCGGAATTGCTCAGTAACTTTACGACTGATGAGAGCATGAATATTGAAAAACAATGGAAAGGACTGAGAAATATGAACGATGATAAAGAAATAGATGTTGATAAGGCATGGAATAAGGTCTGGTCAAGAATGAATGAAACCGGAAATATTCCCATGAAAAAGAATTACGGAGTTATTCTCATGAGGAGCTCTTTTCTGAAAATTGCTGCTGTTGCCCTGATTCTGTTAAGCCTGGGTGTTGCTGCATTTTTCCTTGGCAGTACAAATTCATTAAGTAAAAACATAATTGTGGCTACTGATGATAATCAGAAAAATTATAAGGTAACTCTTCCTGACGGAAGTAATATTTTTCTGAACCGTAACACAAAACTCACCTACCATGCCAATTTCGGCAAACACAACAGGAATGTCGCTCTTTCAGGAGAAGCCTTTTTTAAAATAACACACGATGCTGTAAAACCCTTCATTATTGATGCAGGAAAAGCCAGTGTGAAAGTGATTGGAACTTCATTTAATGTAATAACAAATAATATCGATTCTGCTGTCGAGGTTTTTGTTCAAACAGGTAAAGTATTGATTTTTAATAATTCAGGGGCACAAAACCTTGTACTCGAATCCGGATTTGTCGGAACAATGGATTCAAAGCTGTCAGGAAAAACACAAAATAATAATCCTAATTACATGGCCTGGAACACGGGGCTGCTTATTTATAACGGCCAAAAACTTGATGTTGTATTTAAGGACCTGAAAAGAGTATATAATATGAAGATCGTTGCCGACGATCCTGCTATTCTTGAAGAAACATGGACCTCTCCTATTGATAATCTGACTCAGGAAACAATAATCCGGTTAATTTGTGCTAGCTTTAACCTTAGTTTTTCAAAGGATGGAAATATTTACCATCTTGCAAAAAAATGATTCATTACTTGAAAAATGTTGTTGTACAATGGCAATATATTTAAAAGAATTCCGGCCATTGCATTGTTTATTTTAGCGAACTCCTGGCAGGTTTCATTATGCCAGCAAACCATCCTTGATTCAACATTTACTTTCAGGGCCGGAATGGTGAAGACAGGTAATGCGCTTAGCATCATTTCCAGGCAAACCGGTTATAATTTTACATACGACAGCCGGCTGATCAATACTGACAATAAAACTGAAATGACATTCAGCAATGAAAAACTGAATGTCATACTCAATAACATATTGAAGAATGATTCTCTTTCTTATTCAGTAATTGGTAAATATATAATCATTTCAAAATTAATACCTCAGCCCCCTGTTTTGAAAATCGATTCACTTCCTGAAAAAGAGCTTAAATTTATTTCTGGAATTATTACTGATGATGAATCAAAGGAATCTTTACCTTTTGCTACAATCGCATTAAAAAACAAAGGGAAAGGGACAGTTGCCAATTCTAATGGAGAATTTGTTTTAAAAATTCCCCGCGATTGTCTTTCTGATACACTTTTTGTTTCGTACCTGGGCTATGTGGGCCGTGAGATCCCTGTTGAGCAGGCTATTGGTAACAATTTCACGATCGCGATGAGAAAAGAATTCATCTCGATTCCTGAAATTATCATCAGAACAAAGATCCCTCAGGAAATAATTTATAAAACTCTCTCCGCAATTCCTCATAACTATGGAACCACTCCTTCTTTGCTTACCGGTTTCTACAGGGAAGGCGTCCTGAAAAAGCAGGAACTTCAGGTTTATTCTGAAGCAATAATCCAGATCTATAAAAGTGCTTATTCCGGTTCGCTGTTTAATGATCAGATAAAAGTGCTTAAAAGCCGGAAAATCGAGAATACATCCTTACATGACACTCTTGTTGTCAGGCTTAAAGCCGGATTAAGCACATGCATGGAACTCGACGGGGCAAGAAATATTTTTGATTTTATAAACAGAAGCAACATGTCCGACTACGTTTACAGGATGACCGATATTGTTTCTTTCGATGATAATTCAGCCTATGTAATTGATTTTGAACAGAGGGAAGGACTCGAACTCCCTCTCTATAAGGGATCCATCTATATCAACACTGATGATTTTGCAATACTTCAGGCTGATTTTGAGCTTCATCCGAAGTATATTGAAAAAATGAAAGGCTCTTTCATTTCCAGCTCATCCCGGGGATTTAATACCTGGCCTGTAACAGTAAAATATTCAGTGAGTTATCGTAAAATTTATGACAGGTATATTCTAAACCATGTAAGAGGCGACCTGGCATTTACTTCAAAACGAAAGAGAAAGCTTTTTAACAGTCAGTTTAATGTTTTCTTTGAACTGGCAGTAACAAATATGAGTACTGTTAATGTCAGCAGGTTTGACAGGGAAGATCTGGCACCTGTTCATTCCGTATTCTCAAGAACAATAACCAGTTATGATTCAAAATTCTGGGAGAATCAGGATTTCCTGAAACCGGAAGATAATCTTCTCGAGGCTCTTAAAAATATGAATGTCCGGCTGCTGGAATTCTCCGAACCAAAGCAGTAGGCTAATACTTATTAATAAGCTTATATAATTCCGTCAGATCCGGTGTCAGCACAACATCGGTTCTTCTGTTCTTCTGACGGGCATCCGAAGTATTCCGTGAGTCCACAGGCATATATTCGCTGTGTCCTGCAGCTGTCAGTCGTTTGGGATCAATGTTCGACCCTTCCAGAAGAACCCTGACAACCGTAGTAGCTCTTTTAACACTCAGATCCCAGTTATCTTTCAGCTGGCTGCCGCTTGGGTTATATGGAACATCATCGGTATGGCCTTCAATTGTAATCTGGATATCAGGATTTTTTTCTAGAACACCTGCCAGTTTCTTTAAAGCACTCTTGCCATTGGCATCAATATCCCAGCTGGCAGTTTTAAACAGAAGCTTTTCTTCAAGTGATACATAAACTTTCCCGTTTTTATTGGTAACGGTGAGTCCGTTATTTTCAAATCCCAGAAGAGCATCAGAAACCTTGTTTTTAAGATCTGCTGCAATTTTCTTTTGAGCATCAAGAATCTTTTGAAGCTCAACCAGCTTTGCATTTCTCTTCTCCAGCTCAAAGGTAAGCTCATCCAGCGATGCTTTCTTTGTATCAAGAGATTGTTCAAGCTGACGTAAAAGATCCTCTTTTTTCTGAAGGCTTTCCTGTGAGGTTTGCAATTCAGCTAAAAGATTTTGTGTCTCTTTGACATTGCCCTGGATAAGATCTTCATGTGCATTTTGCAGTTCATAATACCTTGAAGAGAGCTTATTGTAGTCATCTGCAGCTTTATCGCGTTCATTCTGAGCTTTTGATATACTATCATTTACCGCGCTCATCTCTTTTTCCATGACAGCCATTTTTGCTTCAAGCTCCCTGTTAGCCATCTCAAGGCCGATTTTGTCTGTTTTAAATTCGTCCCTCTCATTCATGAATTGTTTGCTTGTATCCTGCAGGGATTTATATTTTTTACCGGATACACATGATACCATTGAGATTGCAATAACCAGCGCTGCCAGGATGAAGAATAGTTTCTTATTCATGATTATAAAATATTTTTAAATAACACCTTTAGTCTTATAAATATTGTCAACCGCCATTTACGGATGTGAGGCAAAAATAAGAAAATCCCGGGGAAGCTTCAGCAAACACCAGGGAATAATAATTGCTATATTAGCAGGTTATTTTTTAACAAATGAATCAGGAAGAGAATCTTCTGTTTAAAATATCAACTCCTGAAGATCTCAGGAAGCTCGCTCATGCCGATCTTGTGAAGGTCAGCGCAGAGCTTCGTCAGTTTATTATTGATTCTGTCAGTAATAACCCTGGTCATTTTGGTGCAAGTCTTGGAGTTGTTGAGTTAACTGTTGCTCTTCACTTCGTTTTTAATACTCCTTACGACAAGATAATCTGGGATGTCGGTCATCAGGCTTATGGCCATAAAATACTGACAGGAAGGCGTGAAAGATTCTCGACCAACCGAAAATATAAAGGCATAAGCGGCTTCCCTAAAATGGCTGAAAGTGAATATGATGCATTCGGTACCGGACATTCATCAACTTCAATTTCTGCAGCACTTGGAATTGCTGTTGCTGCTAAAAGAAAAGGAGAAAAAAGACAGGTCGTTGCTGTTATCGGCGATGGAGCGATAACAGCCGGAGAAGCATTTGAAGGGTTGAATAATGCCGGTATCGCAAAATCTGATCTTCTTGTTATTCTTAACGACAATAATATAGCTATTGATCCAAATGTCGGAGCAATCAAGGAGTACCTGCTCGACCTGACAACCAGTAAATCTTATAACAGATTTAAGGATAAAGTCTGGAATTTTCTCGGGAAAGTTGGAAAAGTAGGACCCAGAGCCCGGACTTTGGCAGCACAAGTTGAGGCAGGATTTAAAAGCACCATCCTCGACAGAAGTAATCTTTTTGAAGGAATGGGATTCAGATACTTCGGACCTATCGACGGACATGATGTATTACACCTGGTAAAAACTCTCGAAGATCTGAAAAGGATCCCCGGACCGAAGCTGCTTCACTGTCTTACTGTTAAGGGAAAAGGATTTAAACAGGCAGAAGAGAATCAGACTATTTTTCATTCCCCGGGTAAATTTGATAAGGAAACCGGTGAAATTATCAGTACTTCGAACAGAGATGCACCTTTATACCAGGAGGTTTTCGGAAAGACTATCCTCGAGCTCGCACTAATTAATGAAAAGATAGTCGGTATCACTCCGGCAATGCCAACCGGCTGTTCCCTGAACATCATGATGAAGGAATTACCTGAAAGGACATTCGATGTAGGTATAGCTGAGCAACATGCTGTAACTTTCTCGGCAGGACTTGCAACTCAGGGAATGATACCCTTCTGCAACATTTATTCATCGTTCATCCAGAGGGCTTACGACCAGATAATACATGATGTTGCACTTCAGAATCTTCATGTAGTTTTCTGTATCGACCGGGGAGGACTTGTAGGGGCAGATGGTCCAACACATCATGGATTTTTTGACCTGTCTTTTATGCGGACAATTCCTAATATGATTGTAAGTGCCCCTATGGATGCCGTAGAGCTGAGAAACCTGATGTACACCGCACAGCTTGAGAAGAACAGTAACCCTTTTTCGATCCGTTATCCGAGGGGGTACTGCCTTATTTCTGACTGGAAGAGACCATTCGATGAAATTGAAATAGGTAAAGCCAGACTCTTAAGCGAAGGAAATGATATTGCTGTTTTAAGCATCGGGCAGCCTGGAAACGATGTTGTTGCAGTAGTGAAAAAGCTTGAAAAAGAATCAATTATGGTAACCCACTGGGATATGCGGTTCGTCGCTCCTCTCGACAAGGAAGTGCTTCATTCAGTTTTCAAAAACTTTAAAAAAATAATAACAGTTGAAGACGGGGTATTGAAAGGAGGCTTCGGCAGTGCGATCATTGAGTTTATGTGCGATAATGGTTATTCTGCTGAAGTCAGGCGTCTGGGGATTCCCGATTATTTTGTAGAGCAGGGTACACAGGAAGAGCTTTATAAAGAGTGCGGTTTTGATGCAGAAGGAATCGAAAAAACTATCAGGGAGTTAATTCAGAAAAAATAAAAAATGTTTATTTTCGCATTCCTGCCCGGATGGCAGGGCCGAGCGTCAAAAAATTGCCCTGTGGGCAATTTTAGCGAGGAGCCAGCATGCAGGGGTGGTCAGTTCCGCCATTCTTTCATAAAAGCAGAGTTCTTTATAAACGGTTGAAAATTAACAATATCTACCAAATTTAATAGATGCCCGGATGGCGGAATTGGTAGACGCGCTGGTCTCAAACACCAGTGGTAGCAATACTGTGCCGGTTCGATTCCGGCTCCGGGTACCAAAAAAGAGTGAGAATGTGAGC
>JBGOXH010000140.1:0-7322 GCA_041479075.1 Bacteroidia bacterium
AACACAAATCCGAGGATAAAGATCAAGCAGGCTATAAGCTTCTTCTTAATCTGGATGAATCTGTTGGTAGTTATTGCACTGGTACTTATTGCATTTGGTTATTAAGAGTGTGTAATACATGTTTAAATGAATATTATAAATCGTAAATTGATAATTTGATTAAGTATTAATAAAGTGTTGTAATATTTTTCTTATTACACACTCTAAATATTATAGTTGTGGGTTTTAAAAATTATTGCTTCAAAAAATCGCTCTGGGTCTTCCATTTCGGAGGAGCCTCCTGCAATAATTGTGATATTGAGATTCTGGATTGTCTGACACCGAGACATGACCTTGAACGATTTGGAATTCTTCTGGTGGGAAGCATAAGGCATGCCGATGTTCTGCTTGTAAATGGGGTTATCAACATGCATGATAAAGAGCGACTTATTGAGGTTTATAACCAGGCGCCGAAACCGATACTTGTTGTCGCTATTGGTGCGTGCGGATGTACAGGAGGATTTTTTACTGAGAGCTATACATTTGCAGGACCAGTTGATAAAATCATCCCGGTCGATGCGTATGTTCCGGGGTGTCCTCCAAAACCGGAAGCGATAATTGCTGGAATTGTGAAACTGGTTAATAAATATTAGTTACTGGTTGCTGGTTGCTGGTTAGTAAGGTAAAAGAGATTATGGATACAAAAACGATCATAGGAGAATTTAGAGAAAAATTTAAATCTGATGTTCTTAGTGAAGTAGCTAAGAATGAGAAGCGTGTGATCATTTCTATAAAACCTGATTCCATTTTGAAGGTTGCGGATTATTTATATAAAACTGATGGTTTCAGGTTTATTATTGCTTCCGCATTACATACAAAAGAAGGATTTGAGATCCATTATCATTTCAGTAAAGATGAAATCGGGCTTATTCTCAACATACACGTCCTCCTGGATAAGAATAAGCCGGAAATTGAATCACTATCGAATATGTTCAATGCCTCGAACTGGATTGAACGTGAAATGCATGAACTGCTCGGTATCAATTTTCTGAATCATCCTAATCAGGAAAAGCTGATTTCGGAAGGTAACTGGGCTGAAGGAATTTATCCATTACGAAAGGAATTTAAAAACTCGTAAAAGAGACAATGAGTAAGAAGACACTTATACCGATCGGACCTTATCACCCATTGCAGGAAGAGCCTGAATTATTCAAGCTCTATTGTGACGGAGAGATTGTCAAGGACATTAAATGGGAAACCGGGTATAACCACAGGGGAATTGAAAAACTCAGTGAATCAAAGACTTATGAGCAGATATTTTTCCTTGTTGAACGTATTTGCGGTATATGCTCAAATTCTCATCCCTTTGCTTTTGCCAATGCGGTTGAAGAAATTGCTAACATTGAACTTACAAACAGGGCAAAATATATTCGATCAATAATTGGGGAGCTTGAAAGGATACACAGCCATTTGTTGTGGGTCGGCCTTGCAGGGCATTTTCTGGGCTATAATACTGTTTTTATGTGGGCATGGAAATACCGCGAGCCTACTCTTGATCTTTTTGAAATGATCTCAGGAAACAGGAACAGCTATGCTATGTTTAAAGTGGGCGGTGTAAGAAGAGATATCGAAGAAGCAAAAATCCCTGTTATACAGAAAGTCCTGGATGATATTAAGAAGAAGACCGATCTGCTGACAGGTGCTGTGATGGATGATCCTGTCATTCATGCAAGAACTAAAGGAGTTGGCATATTGACAAAGCAGGATGTTATCGATTATGGAGCCGTAGGCCCGACTGCAAGAGCTTCTGGTCTGGCAATCGATGTACGGAAGGATGATCCTTATGCTGCCTACCCTCTGGTTAACTGGAAAGTTATTACAGCTCAGGCCGGTGATGTCTTTGCAAAAGCTGAGGTTCGACTTCTCGAGATGTACGAATCAATATCAATAATCGAGCAATGTCTCAATGGTCTGAAAAAAGAAAAAGAAGGAGATATTGAGGTAAAAGTTAAAGAGATACCTGAGGGAATTGGAAATGGCCGGGCAGAAGCACCCCGCGGAGAGGTGTTCCATTTTGTACAGTCGGACGGATCAAATTCTCCTGTCAGGCATAAGATAAGGGCTCCAAGCTACGTAAATATTGCAACCTTCAGAAAATCGTGTGTAGGACAGACTATTGCCGACGCAACAATTTCACTGGCTGCAGTTGATCCATGTTACTGCTGCACCGAACGTATGGCAGTCGCTTATGACAATAGTTCAGGTAGAAAGATCCTGAACGCAAAGGAATTAATCGATCTTTCAATATTAAAAACAGCGGAAATAAAGAAAACTTTATCAGGACGGAATGAATGAGTTTATCTCCATATTTACACGACCTGTTGATAGCCAGGTTCTGCAATTCATTATCTTATTGCCCATCCTGGGGGGATTATTACTTCTTTTCATTCCTGAGAAATTAAGAACTTACAAAGGGCTGATTGCTATTTTGATAAGTGTCATTACAGGTTATCTGACAATTGTTATTTATCGTTCAGAAAACCAGATGCTGAACCAGGATCAATTGTTTTCAGGATCACTCCTGCTTCATGGTTTTGGCAGGTTCCTTACATTTAACATCGACAACCTAAGCAAACTGATTATCCTGTTTATAAGTCTCTTTACGCTCTTAATTCTTTTATATTCAATCGTTTATATAAAAGAAGGAAGAGTTAAGAATTATTATCCTTATTTCCTTATTACTCTTGGATGTTCATATGGAGCCATTTTATCAGATAACCTTCTTCTCTTTTTATTCTTCTGGGGAATCCTCGGACTGACATTATATAAGCTGATACATGGTCATGATGAAGAGAGCTCGGCAACTGCCAAGAAAACTCTAATTCTGATTGGTGCGTCCGATAGCATTATGATTATAGGAATTGCCATAATCTGGAAAATCACAGGTTCGCTGAGCATGGGAGGAATAACAGTGCCGACCACGAATATTGTTTCAGTTGTAGCTTTCCTGGCTCTGCTTACAGGCAGCTTTACCAAGGCAGGTGCTTTTCCTTTCCATACCTGGGTCCCGGATTATGCAAAGAGTGCTCCTGCTTCTTCATCGGCTTACCTTCCGGCATCACTTGATAAGCTCCTTGGGATATATTTTCTTGCGAGGATTATCAATAATATGTTTGTGCTTAATGGATTCCTGACTTTTCTGCTTCTCTTAATAGGCGTCATAACAATTATTATTGCCGTTATGATGGCCCTTATTCAACATAATTACAAAAGATTGCTTGGATTCCATGCCGTGTCCCAGGTTGGATATATGATCCTTGGATTTGGCCTTGGATCAACGATTGGTGTTGCAGCCGGTCTTTTCCATATGATTAACCATGCTCTATATAAGAGTGGACTTTTTCTGTCTGCCGGAAGTATTGAATATCGTACTGGAAAAGAAGAAATTGAAGATCTGGGTGGCTTGTCGAAAGCAATGCCGATTACCTTCTTTGCATCTCTCGTCTTTGCTATGTCAATTTCAGGAGTGCCCCCGTTCAACGGATTTGCATCCAAATGGATGATCTACCAGGGGATAATTGATTTTGGTACAGGTACCGGAATTGCAAACAAGTTATGGATATTATGGCTGGGTCTGGCAGTGCTTGGATCGGCTCTTACGCTGGCAAGTTTCATTAAACTTATTGGAGGAATCTTCCTGAGCAGAAGGAAAGCAGAGTTTGAGAATATTAAAGAAGTACCTGTGATGATGTGGTTACCGTTGGTAATCCTTGCTCTGTTTTGTATCCTGTTCGGTGTTTTTGCCACCAATTTTATTGTACCAAAACTATTCATGCCGATAACTGGAGTATTTGAATTCACAGGATTCTGGGATTCTTCATTTGTTTCACTACTTGTGATAATATCGCTGATTCTTGGAATAGTTCTTTACCTTGCACTCAATATTAAAAAATTCAGGACTGAAGATAGCTTTATAGGTGGTGAAAGAATTCAGGACCGGACCAGTTATGCAACACAGGAGTTCTATAAGACTATTGGGGAATTTAAATTTTTCTCCTGGATATATAAGAAGGCTGAAGAACGATGGTTCGATATATATGATTTGTGTAAACAATTTGTGCTCTGGCTGAGCCACCAATTGAGTGAGGCTCATACAGGTGTATTACCAGCGTATATTCTTTGGGTCTGCGCAGGACTAATTATTATGTTGCTCATTATGATATAAATAACTGAAGCAAATGGAAATTTCCATATCCATAATAACAGGGTTGATGATCTTAGGAGCGTTGTATGCTATTCATGCAAAAGATCTGCTTTCAGCAGTAATCGCTTGTGGTATTGTCGGCTATGGTCTGGTGATATGTTTCCTCCTTCTCAAAGCTCCTGACCTGGCTATTGTTCAGATCGTAGTTGATACAATAACTCTTATCATAATGGTTGCAGTTGTCCTCGACAGTTCCCGGGAGGAGTCATTTTCAAAACTTGATATCCAGGGATATATTTCAGCTGCTACCGGCATTATTATTATTATAATACTCTTATATTTCTTTGCAATTTCGATTCAATCCCTTGATGTTCTTGGGAAAAGTTCTTTGAGGATGGCAAAATATTACATTGAAGGAGCTGCTCAAAAAACTGGCAGCGCTAATCTTGTTACAGGTGTTGTTTTTGATTTCAGAGGTTATGATACTATGGGGGAAGCTGTAGTACTTGTAACCGCAGTACTTGGAGTCCTTACTATTTTGAGATTAAAGGGTAAAAAATAAAACTAATGATCCCCTCCTGGGAGGAACCATGGGTGGGTTAAAAAGAAAAAAGATAAAGACAAAAGATACTATGAAAGGGATGACATTAATAGTAAAAAAGACTGCTCAGCTTATCGCTGGTATGATTTTCATGTACGGAATTTATGTCATCGTGCATGGTCATCTTACTCCCGGAGGAGGATTCGCAGGCGGAGTTATTGTTGCAGGATCGCTTATTTTAGTTACTCTTGCTTATGGCGGTGATTTTCTGAAGCTTGTAGAGGAAAAGGCCGGAACCACTATTATTGAAAGCTTTGCTACCATTATGGTTATATTAATTGCTATGGGAGGTTTTTTATTTGGTACGAAAATCTTCTTTAATAATTTTCTTCCTAAAGGTATTGTCGGACATCTTGTAAGCGCTGGCGTTCTGCCCCTTTACAATATTTTTGTCGGAACCGAAGTCGCCGCTTCAATATTTATAATATTCCTTTCATTAATAATATTTAAGGAGGAGTCGCCGCAATGATCGCATATATAATGTGTTTCATATTATTTCTCGTAGGATTGTACGGGGCAATTACAAGGAGAAATCTTGTTAAGATTGCAGTTTCACTTTCCATTATGGAGATCAGCACATTCCTGTTCTTTGCACTTGTGGGATACATCGATGGAGGAGTTGCTCCGATAGTTGATCCTGCCGATCCAGTCAAAACCTATGTTGATCCGTTACCCCAGGCGCTGGTACTAACTGCAATTGTCATCGGGCTGGCAACAACGGCAATGCTGATGGCAGTAATAATACGGCTTTACAGAAAGTACGGCACATTCGATATCAGAGAGATAAAGAACTTAAGAGGATAAATTATGAATCCGCTATTACCACTATTTGTTGTTACACCACTCGTCGGAGCTTTCCTGATAATGATTATCGGTAGGTTCTTCAGTGAGTTTAACAAGTACTTTACATCACTGATTCTGCTGTTTCTGGCATGTCTCAGCTTTTATTTTCTATTTATAACCGGAGAACATGTATTTGTATACAAAGTAGGTGGCTGGGAGCCGATAAGTAAAATTCCGATTGGTATTTATATAGTTATGGATGGCTTCACTGCAATTGTAGTCTGCATAATTAATCTTATTGGTTTCTTATCAGCCTTTTACTCAATCTCATATATAAAAAGGTACACTGCTGGACACTATTTCTACGCTCTGTTCTGTCTTATGATTGCCGGAATGAATGGAGTGGTAATAAGCGGAGACCTGTTCAATATTTTTGTTTTCCTCGAGATCTCAGTTATATCATCTTATGCTCTGGTAGCTTTCGGAGTTGAAAAGAATGAGCTTGAGGCTTCATTCAAATACCAGGTCTTAGGAGGGATTGCATCGTTTTTAATACTATTTGGAATAGGATTCATTTACTGGAAAACCAAAACCCTGAATATTGCTGATATTAAGGAAGCATTCAGTAACGGTTATAACAGAACGTATTATCTGTTTGTCCAGATACTCATATTAAGCGGCTTTGGTCTGAAAGCTGCTATGATTCCTTTTCATGCCTGGCTACCTGATGCACACTCATCGGCGCCCTCCCCTATTTCAGCAATGCTGTCTGGGGTATTCATAAAAGCAGTCGGCATATATGTGATAATAAGATTATTCTTTAATATGTTCGAAGTGAGTGAGGGGATGGCAATCCTTATTACTACTCTCGGAACTTTGTCGATGGTAATCGGCGTTTTTCTGGCAATAGGGCAATGGGATATTAAAAGGCTTCTGGCCTATCACAGCATAAGCCAGATGGGGTACGTTATGCTTTCAGTTGGTATCGGGATGATAATTGTTTCACGCGGTGGCAAACCGGAAGTTGCCGCTCTTGCCATATCAGGCGGAATTTTTCATCTGATAAACCATGCAGCTTTTAAAGGATTATTATTTCTGAATGCCGGTGCAATTGAATATACCATAGGCACTCGTGATTTGAAAGAGATGGGAGGCCTGTCAAAGTCGATGCCGGTAACATCTGCAACTTCATTTGCTGCCTCAATGTCCATATCAGGGATACCTCCATTTAACGGATTCTTCAGCAAACTGATAATCATTATTGCTGCTATTATGGCAAGGTTTTATCTTCTTGCTGCCCTTGCAGTTATAGTAAGCATAGTTACTCTAGCATCATTCCTTAAATTTCAGAGATATGCCTTCTTTAATAAGACGGATGATAAAAAAAATCAGCTGATAAAAGAGGTTCCTTTTCCAATGAAATTCAGCATGATTGTATTAAGCATTATCTGTCTGCTTCTAAGCCTGCTTGTCATTCCAGGTATCAGAGATGCAATCCTGACTCCTGCAATTGATATTTTAACTGATCCTTCAAAATACACATCTGTAATAATCGGACAATAAAATGAGATATGTCACTCTTTTTATATTATCACTGATATTCTGGCTCCTTATTACCTTCGAGTTTACGGTTCCCAATATTATTGTCGGGATTGTCGCCTCAGTTATCACCGCATTATTCTTTGGAAGATTCTTCATAACAAATGTTTATAAGCTTCTGCAACCAAAGCGCTATTTCTGGTTTATTATATACCT
>JBGOXH010000144.1:0-7212 GCA_041479075.1 Bacteroidia bacterium
AAAAAACCAGTGAAAACCGTTGCTAAGTTATTCATTATTACTGCTTTATTCATGATGACAATGCCTTCATGCAAGAATGAACCCGAGGTTGACAAATCAAACCCTTTCTTCAGCGAATTCAACACACCCTTCAATGTTCCGCCTTTCGAAAAAATAATGGTCAAACATTATTTGCCTGCTTTCGAAAAAGGTATGACCGACGGCAGAAAGGAAATTGATAAGCTTGTTAAAAACAGTGAAGAGCCTACTTTCGAAAATACAATTGAAGCTCTCGACAAAAGCGGTGATCTGCTGGCAAAAGTAACATATGTATTTTCTGCCCAGACTTCTGCTAATACCAACGATTCGTTACAAAATCTCGACCTGGAGATCCGTCCAAAACTAGCTGCCTTCAGAGACGAAATAAGACTGAATCCCGAACTTTTCAAAAGAGTAAAATCAGTATACGAGAATAAGGGAAAGTTCAACCTTAACGACGAGCAAAAGTTTATTCTTGAGAATCTTTACAAAGAGTTTGTAAGAAATGGAGCAAACCTGAACCAGACTGACCAGGATACTCTGAAAAAAATAAACCAGAAACTTGCAGTTCTGTGCGTAAAATTCAACCAGAATGTCCTTGATGAAACAAACAGTTATAGACTTTTTGTTGAAAAAGCAGATCTCAATGGCTTACCCGAATCATTAATAACCTCTGCAGCTGAGGTTGCAAAGAGCACCGGACAGAAAGGAAAATGGGCATTCACAACCCAAAGACCGAGTATATTTCCTTTTATGACATACTCTGTCAACAGGAACCTCCGGAATGAAATTTTTCACGCTTATACCAACCGTGGCAATAACGGTAACAACTTTGATAACAACAAAATACTAGCAGAGATAGTTAAGCTTCGTGCACAGCGTGCAAAACTGCTGGGTTATAAAACTCATGCCGATCTTGTACTCGAACCAAGAATGGCCAAAAAGACTGAAAATGTTTTTAACCTTCTGAATAACCTCTGGGGAAAAGCTATTCCTGTAGCTAAAAATGAAGTTAAGGAGATGCAGAAAATCATCAATAAGGAAGGCGGCAGCTTTAAGCTTGAGCCTTACGACTGGTGGTACTATGCCGAGAAACTCAGGAAGCAGAAATATAGTTTGAATGATACTGAATTAAGACCATACTTCAAACTTGAAAATGTTCGCGAAGGTCTGTTCACATGTGCAAACAAACTATTTGGTATTACCCTGAATCCTATTCCAGGCTGCCCGGTCCCGCATCCTGATGCTCTTGCTTATGAAGTGAAGGATGCTGATGGTTCACATCTGGGTGTACTCTATATGGATTTCTTCCCGCGGGAAAGCAAGGAGCAGGGTGCCTGGTGCGGAGGATACCGAGGCCATCATGTTCTTGATGGTAAGACAATTACACCGGTTGTAACAGTAGTATTTAATTTTACGCCTCCTAGCGGAGATACACCTTCACTTTTAAGCCTCGATGAAGTATCAACTATGTTCCATGAGTTTGGTCATGCACTTGATGCGCTTTTTAATACGAACACCTATAACCAGACTTATGTTGCATGGGATTTTGTGGAGCTTCCTTCCCAGCTTATGGAGCACTGGTGTACAGAGCCTGAATTATTAAATATCTATGCAAGACATTACCTGACAGACGAACCTATACCAGCATCACTGATTGAAAAAATAAAAAACAGCGGATATTTCAACCAGGGTTTTGATAATGTTGAAGTTCTTGCAGCATCATTACTCGACATGGCATATTACACTCTTGAAGCACCTGTAAACATTGATATTCAGAGCTTTGAGAAAGATTATTTCACTAAGATCGGTCTCATACCGGAAATAGTTTCCCGTTACAGAAGCACCTATTTCCTTCATATTATTGATGAATACGATGCAGGCTACTATTGCTATACATGGGCGGCAGTGCTTGATAACGATGCTTTTGAAGCTTTTAAGGAGAAAGGAATTTTCGACAAGGCAATAGCAGAATCGTACCGTAAAAACATTCTTGCGAAAAACGGTATAATGGATGCAATGCAGATGTATGTCAACTTCAGGGGTCGTGAACCGCAGATTGAGCCATTGCTTAAAAACAGGGGACTGCTGACTCAATAAAAAAAGTCATGCAAGTCATGCAAGTCATGCAGGTCGTGCAAGTCGATTTATCTTTAAAGGACCTGCAAGACTGCAAGACCTGCAAAACAATTTAAAAAACTGTTTTTATTTCTTCAAGGCTTACACCCAGAACCTTTCTGGAAATCTTATCCAGCTTTTCATAATTGCCGGTAAGATGTAATGTAAATTGAACATGCTCCAGGCTTTCTCCCGGTTTTAATGCAGCAGCAGGGGAGGAGGCCTCTAATTCATAAAATGGTCCCATCTGGGAACCGTCTTCAAGAGGACCATCGTTGTATGAATTAAGGGCGTCTCCCGAAAAAGGATTATCCTGGATCTGCCATGCTGAATTAACATATTCGGCTTTTCCTTCCGGAATATTGCAGATGAGAAATGTCAATATGTTATTTGCTGAATCAAAGCTGCCCATGATTCCTGCTGCTCTCAACGGAGGCAGCCCGATCTTACCCCTGTTTTTTCCATCAGCTCTGAAATAAATATGATTGCCCGCAATCTTCAGTCTGTCAGCAGAGATCTTGCCAAAATAATTATCGTTTACCGGAGGTCCCATCAGCTTTTCATCACCGGGTCTGAAAGGAATGACTACAACCACTGAAGGCGATGGATTAAACATCTCCAGCATCCAGACCGACAGAAGTCCTGTCGTTTTAACCCATTCATTATCACCTTTATTGATGATTTTATTATTCGATTTATATGCAACATTGTTTAAACCGCTTACATCAATTCCAACCTGTTTTTTGATTGCATCAGCAGTTAAAAGAGTAACCTCTCTTTCAATCCTGAATTTTAATTTTGTTCCGCTGTAATTTTCAGTTTCAACATTATATCCAAATAATGTTGAAGAGTCAGACTTACTTATTACTTCGAATGGATCAGTGTCCAGAAACGAAGGTGTCTGCCAGTCGTCAAAAATAAACTTGGCTCCTTTCCTGAAAAAAATCGAAAACTGACCGCCCTCAGGGCCAAGCCATAATCTTTCTTCACCTCCGAATGCATTGATATGAGGCTGAATCTTTCCTTCAGAAATAAGCTTATGATTTATCCATCCAAAGCTGAAACCCTGATCTCCCTCGGCAGTGCTTGTCATAACCCTTCCCTGCCATGCAGGAACAAGAATTATTGCAGATTTATCATTTTTCAGTTCTATTACTTTAACATACTTTTTCAGGAATTCACGGTTATAGCCATATTGATTTGCAGTGTCTGTTACCATAGCATCAGATTTTTGGTTATCACTTTTTCCCCGTCCGCAGGCGGTTATCATAAGTGAAGATATTAAGAAAACAATTATCCGGTTCATTTTAAGTTTATGTTTTATGATTACTTGTTGTTTCTGTCTTATTCTCAAAATATTTTTTTCTTTCAGGTATTTATATCTTCTCCAGAAAGGGAATGTCGTAAAAGATGTAAATCTGACAATAAAGCTAATCGGTTTGAATCCCATTGCAAAATGCACAATTAAATATATTAATGCTGCCATCAGAATCATTACTCCGATACCAATAAGCTGAGAGAGGACTTTCCACCACCAGACATCAGGCTGGATTTTAAGAGAATCTATAATGAAGATTATTAGCCTTGTATTCACTACTGTTATAAGAATCATGATTCCTGTTGCCAATCCATGAGCAGCCTCAATTGCTCTCTCCGGGCAGTGATTCAGGCATCTCATACAGCTCTCGCATGTCAGCTTCCAGTATGGCCTGTTTCTGACCAGTTTGATCGATGATGTGGGACACTCTTTGATACATATCCCGCAATTATTGCAGTTTGAATTTGCAATAAAAGTCTTAGAAAGGAAAAAACGTCCGCCGATATAATAAGCAGCAGCAATGGGACTTATCAGCAAATCGACCGGGAGACTGTAGAGACCTCTGTAGACTCTCTTTCCGTTAAGGATTTTATTTGCGAAATTTCTGACTATTGGTTCACATCTCGCAAAAATTGATTCGATAACTTTTTTCCTGAGCCCCGGATGAAGAGGGATCCAGTTTGAAGGAAGATCTATTGGTCTGAATCCGATGCACATATAACCTTTAAGCCAGAGGATAAAAGCCGGTAACACAAGTGCCAGTCCGCTTAATCCGGGCATGAAAAGTTTATAAAGTTTCATTCCGGCGCGTGTATTAAGAAGAAAGATCTCTTTGCAAAGCTTCGAAGGAAATCCTGCAATGAACCTGAGCATAATAGGTGCAGCATTAAATCCATGAGTCGGATATGCAAAACCAATAAGCGGTTTTTCGCCTGGCGCAGGCATTACAATATTTTCGAGTCTGTCGATCTGCTGGACAACAGTTTTAAACCCTCTCTTTTCTGCTTCTTCAGCAATCCATTTTGATGAAATGCGGGCATTCCCAGTGCCGGAAATATAATATATGTATAGTGAATCCCAGTTAGTCACTTGATATTCAAATTATTAATGCCCGATATTTTACAAGTTTTATTTAATACTAATATATTGATAATCGGATTAATTTTGCAAACACGTGCTGATTATGAATAAAATAAGCCTATGTGGACTTACAGTCGAAGAAATCTTCAGGATCATTCAACCTGAAGGATTTAATTATAATCATGCTCTTGCCATAACCAATACAATTTATAAAAAAAGAAAATCTGACTTTTCCCGGATCTCAAATGTTCCGAAAAAGCTTAAAGTACATCTTGCTGAAATTGCTATTCCGGGTTACTATGGACCGATAGCGTCTGAGATCTCAACTGATAAGACAGTAAAATATCTTTTCAGAAATCCTGAAGGAAAACAATTTGAAACAGTCTATATCCCTGATGGTAAGCGAAATACAGTTTGTATCTCAATTCAATCGGGCTGCAGGATGGGATGTCCATTCTGCGTTACTGCAAAATACGGATTTCATGGGAATCTGTCAGCGGGAGATATTATAAATCAGATTATAAGTATTCCATCTGCTGAAAAAGTTACTCATGTGGTTTTCATGGGCATGGGCGAACCTATGGATAACCTTGAGAATGTTTTGAAAACAGCAGGTATCATTTCTGCTGAATGGGGGATGGCAATCAGTCCGAGGAATATAACTGTCTCCACAGTCGGTATTTTACCTGCTGTCGAATTGTTTCTTGAAAGATCGCAGTGTAACCTTACATTAAGCCTCTATTCTCCATTTGAAGAAGAGCGGATCAACGTGATTCCTGCTGAAAAAAAGTACCCGGCATTGAAGATCATTGAGATTATGAAAAATATCCCTTTGAAGAAAAAACGGAGGCTCAGTATTGCTTATGTCATGATAAAAGATATAAATGACACTGACCATCATCTTTCCGGACTTAAAAAGATGGTGGGAGGATCGGGGATAAGAGTCAATCTTCTTCCATATCATCCGGTGAAAAATGACGAAAATACGCCATCTTCGGATGAGAGGATGCATTACTTCAAACATGATCTTGTTATTTCAGGAATATCAGCATCAGTAAGGAAATCGCGCGGAGCTGATATTTCAGCTGCCTGCGGACTGCTGGCATCAGGATTGAAACATGACTGACCTGAAAATAAATCTGCTGAAATTGTTTCATTAAACTTTCCTCGTTACTATATTTATCACAAAAAAAGATATCGATGAAAAAGACTTTTTGTTTTATCCTGGGCATCATGCTGCTGGTCAGCGGATGCAAATCTGAAGTACGAACCGACTCGGGAAAACCTCTGGCTATTATACCTGCTCCTGTTTCGTTCACTGAACTGAGCGGTAATTTTGCCTTTACTGAAAAAAGCAGAATAATCCTGTCACCATTTAATAATGAAACAAAACTGGCTGCTGACTTTCTTTACCAGCTCGTGAAAAATCCGACAGGGTGGAATCCGGTGGTGACAGAAGGCAAAAAACCTGTCAAAGGATCAGTATTTATGACCCTTGATACTGCAGTTCGGAATAATGAAGGATATATTCTTACAGTCACTCCTGAAAAGATAACAATTCAGGCAAAGTCGGCCATAGGGCTCTTTTATGCTGTCCAGACACTAAGGCAGCTGATGCCGGTTGAGGTTGAAAATCAAAAAGTTATTGAAGGAATCAATCTTATTGTACCTGCCTGCAATATAAAAGATGAACCCAGATTCGTCTACAGGGGAATGCATCTTGATGTTGGTCGCCATATGTTTCCTGTTGAATATATAAAGAGGTATATTGACATGATCGCAATGCACAAGATGAATACTTTTCACTGGCACCTTACTGAAGACCAGGGATGGAGAATTGAAATAAAGAAATATCCTAAACTTACTGAAATCGGGGCATTCCGTAATGAGACCATAGTAGGTCATCCAAGGAAAAAACCGTATATTTTTGACGGAAAACGATATGGAGGGTTTTATACCCAGGATGAAGTGAAGGAAATAGTAGCTTATGCAGCTTCGAAATTTGTTACCATAATTCCTGAAATTGAAATGCCGGGTCACGCCATGGCTGCCCTCGCTTCTTATCCTGAGCTTTCATGCACAGGTGGTCCTTTTGAAGTGTTTACCAGATGGGGAGTTGTTGATGATGTCTATTGTGCAGGTAAAGAAGAGACGTTTAATTTTCTTGAAGATGTGCTTAGCGAAGTAATCAATTTATTCCCCGGGAAATATATTCATATCGGAGGCGATGAATGTCCAAAAGCGAGATGGGAAAAATGTCCTCTCTGCCAGAAAAGGATAAAAGATGAGGGATTGAAAGATGAGCGCGAACTTCAAAGCTATTTTATTCAGAGAATTGAGAAATTTCTTGTTTCAAAAGGGCGTAAGATTATAGGATGGGATGAGATACTTGAAGGAGGTCTGGCACCGGAGGCCACAGTTATGTCGTGGAGAGGAACATCTGGTGGTATAGCTGCCGCCAAACAGAAACATGATGTTATTATGACGCCGGACAAATATGTATATCTCAATTATTATCAATGCGAGCCCGAAGGCCAGCCGCTGGCAATAGGAGGCTACCTTCCGCTTGAACGTGTTTATTCATATAACCCGATGCCGTCAGAGCTTACACCTGAAGAACAGAAGTATATACTTGGTATTCAGGGAAATGTCTGGACAGAATATATACCGACTCCTGA
>JBGOXH010000205.1:0-5274 GCA_041479075.1 Bacteroidia bacterium
ACACCAGGATCAAGATTTTGTTTTAAAAGAAGATTTTCAAGCTTGCTTCTTAAAACTGAGATCGGCGTCAGAAGTTCATGGGAAATGTTTACTGTAATTTCTTTCTCTTTCCGGAATAGTTCGTCGATATGCTCCATCAGTTCCCTGAGAGCCTTATCGAGGTTATAAAAGTCTGATGTTGTGGTCTTTACAGGTGTTTTCTCAAACAGTGAAGGATTAGAGATCCCTTTAAGCTTTGAAGTTATTTTATCGAGAGGGCGCAGCAGAAAATGTGTGTACTGGATGTCGGTAAGAAGTGTAATAATTATTATAAAGACCAGAAATACCAGAATAACTGTTGTAATGTTCTTCTTTGCATGATTGATGCTGGTAAGGCTTTTTCCGACCTCAAGAAGATACATCTGGCTATCAATACGGAAGGAATAATTGAGGACCCGGTAAGTAATCTCTTCATTCTCGATCAGTCTGCTGGTTTCTTCAATGAAATTAAAATTCTCTTCAGTCTCTATCTTTTCCAGACTTATGAATTCTTCTTTTAGGATATTATAACTTCCAAAAGCGTCAGACGATTCTGAGCTTATGAAAGGTTCAATACCAATTTCTGAGATCAGGGCAATTACCTTTTCTCTTTTTTCAATAAGATCATTATCAATCTGTCTGAGGTTGATTCTTTCAATAACAGGAGGTATAAGAAGAAGGAATAAAGCTGTAAAAAAAAGCTTCGAGAGCAGATTGAACATTGAAAGCTTTAATTTTAGTTTCATCATAGAGGTAAAATTCTTCCTATTTGATTTATGCTAATCCTGTACCCTATCCCCCTGATTGTTTCCAGCCATGGAGCAGGAGCATAGACATTAAGCTTCTTCCTGAGATTCTTAATATGAACATCTATGAAATTGCTATCGTACTGGTCATCAAGCAGATTACCCCAGATATGCTCATAAAGCTGTTGTCGTGTAAGTACTTTCCCATGATTAATAACGAGATAATATAGGAGATCAAACTCCTTTTTAGTCAGTTCAACCTCCATGTCCCCGCAACATAATTTCCGTGATTGTACCAGTATAGTGAAATTTTCGAGGACAATATCGCTGGCAATTATATTGAACTTCCTTCTGGCCACTGCATTTATCCGCGATAACAATTCAATGAGCGCAAATGGTTTTGCAAGGTAATCATCAGCTCCAAGGTCGAGACCTTTGACTTTATCTTCAACAGCACCACGTGCAGTAATTATTATAAATGAAGATTCACTTTTATTTTTCTTTGCTTCCCGGATTAGGTCTAGTCCGTTATAGTCAGGTAAGCCAAGATCGAGGAGAACAAAATCATAAAGATTAATTGCAATTTTCTCTGAAGCATCCAGACCTGTATATGAAATATCGCAAATAAAGTTTTCCGATATCAGAAATTCAGCTATTTCGGAAGCCAGGCTTTTTTCGTCTTCTACGATCAGTACGTTCATCAGAGCAAAGTTAAAAAATCCTGAAATAAGCGCATAACAGGAAGACAAACCCTCTTTGCCCTGAAAAGTCTGTGTGATCATACATCGGAAAAACATAACCAGGTTCTGCTTCGATTGTAAAACGATCAGAATTAAAAGCAATCGGGACCCCTAAATCACCTTCCATAATACTAAAGAATGTTTTGCTTTTTGTTATTGATGCAGTCTGACCATTTTTGCCTCCTTTGCGGTAAGGAGGTGAAATCGTGACAGTTGTGCCAGTGGTTGTTTCATATTTTGTCAGCGATCCGAATAGAAGGTTGACATAAGGATCAAAGGAAAAATATAGCTTTTTCTTTGAGAACTCTGGCGTCTTAAAATACCTGGAATTCCTTACCTGAAGATATGGTTTTACGCCATCATATATTAGTCCACCAGCAGACAATCTGGTATAAAGTATCCTCCAGTCAAAGCCAAGAGTAATGTAGCCGTAAACGAAATTATTGAAAAGTGTATCAGTGAGCGATGGTGCGACAAGATACCCGGAAACTCCTCCGGACAGATCGAACCAGGAATTAAAAGTATGATAATAATTGAGAGATCCTGTTGTAAATGTAACGAAGGGAGTGCGTTCATGCAGGTGAATGGCTGATGCAGTAAGATATATTTTATCTTTAAAGCCATAAGTAAGGGAAGCAAATTCGTATGGCTGGTTCTGGGAAATTGTTGCTCCCAGGTAGATCATATTGCTTCCGTATCCCAAAGTTGAATATAAAGAATGATGAGATTCACCGGATTTTGCGGTATCCACAGTTGAAACAGAAGAAACTGCACCTGGTTGAGACTTGGAATTTACCGGAACGAATAAAATGATCGCAATGAGCACCTTATAAAGAATGGTTCTTCTTGGCAGGTTCATTAATATCAATTTTTAGATTACCTTCCAGCTGGTTTGCCGACTCCTCCGGGCTTTCCGACGCCTTTTGGGATACCAGAACCTGATGGTCTTGTAATATTTGGTCTTGCTCCTTTTGCCTTGCTCATATCCGGCCGGGCACTTTTTACCTGTTTTACTCTATTAACTTCGGTATTATTTTGATTGTTACCTTCCTGCTGTCCGGATTTTCCTTTCTGATTTTGGTTTTGTACATTCTCCTTGGTTTCAGAACTTTTCCTGTTTACCTTTGTAGTATCTGTGGAGACAGTTATAACCTGAGCAGAAGAAATCAAGCCGGAAAAAGTAAAAAGGATCATAAAAAAAAATATTTTATATAGATTTTTCATTGTATTTTAACGTTCTTCTTTTATCTCAAATTTTTTAAGCACTAACTCATCTTCAACATTATCAATAAAGTAATTGACGTCTTTATTACAAAAATAGGGAATAAAGATGAAGAAATGATGAACAATAGGAAAATGATAATTTGTCTTAAATTCGGATAATTAACTTTACAAAAAATTGAACTTATGATAGTCACCTGTGTCCACGTTCATGTAAAGCCTGAATCAGTTCAGGAATTTATTAAAGCATCAACAGCCAACCACCTGGCATCAGTAAAA
The DNA here is from genome assembly GCA_041479075.1 of Bacteroidia bacterium. GTDB lineage: Bacteria > Bacteroidota > Bacteroidia > Bacteroidales > VadinHA17 > LD21. The sequence continues at coordinate 3,005 of JBGOXH010000205.1, forward strand.
GAGCCTGACAATCTGCGCTTCGACTTTGTTCAGCAGGCTGATGACCCATGCCGGTTCATGATATACGAAGCCTATGAATCTGATGAAGCAGCAACACAACATAAGAATACTCCCCATTACCTTCAATGGCGCGATAGTGTCCAGGATATGATGGCTGAACCACGTAAAGGGGTGAAATACAATATCCTCCAACCAGTGAAAATAAAATAATGGTGAAACCATTCCAGTTTTCTTCTATACCAAGGATCTATTTTAAATGTGGCAGCCTGGCCACTCTGCCTTCATTAATTAAAACGTATGGTAATTCTGTCATACTGGTTACAAGCAAACAATCATTCATCGATTCCGTATATGCCGGATCCCTTTTTCAAAAATTCAAAGATGAAGGCATAAAATATCAGATGGTAATTATAGAGAATGAACCATCACCAGACGTTATCGATCAGAATGTCAATAAATTAAAGGAAGAATTATTTAATACTGTAGTGGGTATTGGCGGTGGCAGCATTCTCGATGCAGGTAAAGCGATATCTGCTATGATGTACAAAGATGACTCAGAGCTGGGTTACCTTGAAGGAGTCGGAACAAAGGAACATCCAGGGACAAAACTTCCATTTATAGATGGTCCCACTACTTCCGGTACCGGCAGCGAAGCGACAAAAAATGCTGTTATTTCAAGAGTTGGCAAAGATGGTTTTAAAAGATCACTGCGTCATGAAAACTTTGTTCCCAACATTGCAGTTGTTGATCCTGAACTGACCATGAGCTGTCCGCCGGCGCTTACTGCTGCCAGCGGGATGGATTGTTTTACTCAGCTCACCGAAGCTTACCTCTCAGATAACTCAAATGAATATACAGATACTCTCGCAATCGAAGGACTCAAAGCAATAAAGACATCACTTGTTGCGAGTGTTGTAAATGGACAAGATCTTGAAGCAAGAACAGGTATGTCGTTCGCAGCGCTTACTTCAGGAATATGTCTTGCCAATGCAGGTCTCGGTGTCGTCCACGGTTTTGCTTCATCAATTGGAGGAAGGTATAATATCCCTCACGGAGTAATCTGTGGAACCCTGATGTCTGTTTCCAATGAATTAACTGTCAGGAAATTACGCCAGAAATCTGATAGCCAGCTGGCTTTAAAAAAGTATGCATTTCTCGGAAAGCTGTTCCTGAATGAAATAGGTAAAAGTGATGATCATTATATTGATGGATTTGTAAATTATCTTCATAACCTGACAAATACATTGAAGTTGCCCGGACTTAAAGAACTGAGTATAAAAGAAGGTGATTTGATGGAGATTGCATTGAATACAGAATGCAAGAATAATCCGGTGAAACTGGAAACCGACGATCTGATGGAAATGCTAACCAGGAGATTTTGCTAAAGCTATAGATACATGTGTTTACAATACCACCACCTCCCCCCTGACTTGATGTCAGGGGTAGGGGTTGTAGAAAAAGTCCTTTTTTACCCCCAAACCCCCCAGGGGGGGCTTTTAAACTCTCTGTATATCAGTAAGTCCCCCTTGAGGGATTTAGGGGTGGATTATAAAAGAGGGACTTTTTCAACAACCCCAAAGTAAATATATTGGATATCAATACGGGGTGGTTGAATTTGACATTTATTTTCACTATGAATAATGCATGGTTCAGATTTTATGAAGAGCTGAATGATTTTTTGCCATCTGCCAGGAAAAAACAATCCTTTTCAATCTCTTTTTCCGGTAATCCGTCCGTGAAAGATATTATTGAATCGTTGGGTGTTCCTCATACTGAAATAGACCTGATCCTTGTAAATGGTTCCTCTGTTGACTTCACATATAAGCTTGTGAATGAGGATAATGTATCAGTCTACCCTGTATTTGAAAGTATAGACATATCGGAGTTACAGCATCTCAGGCCTAAGCCGCTGAGAGATCCGAAATTCATTCTTGATGTTCACCTGGGTAAACTGTCAAAATACTTGAGATTATGCGGATTTGACACTTTGTACGATAAAGATTATAACGACAAAGAAATCATAGACATTTCGACATCTGACAGAAGAATTATTCTGACACGCGACAAAGGACTTCTTAAAAACAAACAGGTAACTCATGGTTACTGGATCCGTTCAACACGTTATGATGAACAGCTTTTTGAGGTTATTAAAAGATTCGATTTGAAGAACGTTTTAAAACCTTTTACCCGTTGTCTTGAGTGTAATAAGATATTGGAAGATGTTAATAAAGAGGCGATTGCAGACAGCCTGATGCCAAAAACCAGGAAGT